>JACEFY010000001.1 GCA_016807485.1 Stenotrophomonas maltophilia
CCGGACAGGGCGTCGAGGTGGAGCTGCCGGCATCCTTCGACCAGCTGCTGTCGCGCGGATCGTCGTCGACGGGCGTGCCCACCGCGACGAACGCGCTCATCCTGTCGCAGACGCCCGACACCGGCTCGTTCGCCTCACCCGTCACGGCGACGGGAGAAGTGCTCATCACCGGCACCTTCAACCTGCCCGACCACTTCGGCTCGACCGGCACCGTGCCCGGCACCGCCGACGGCAAAGACGTCGACGCCGTGCTCGTCGACGGTGAGCTGCCCGCATCCTCGTCCCCCACGCCGATCGCCGCCAGCGCGGCGATCAGCACCATCAAGAGCGCTGAAGACATCATCAAGCCGCCCGCGCCGGAGAAGGGCGGCCGGCTCATGCTGGCGCTCGTCATCACCGCCGGAGCCCTGGCACTCGCCCTCACCGGCGTGCTGATCGTCGCGCTCGTCACCGGAGCTTTCTCATGACCGCATCTGACCACACCCGCGAGATCGTCCAGATCGCCGCCGCGGCCGCCGAGAGCAAGGGCGGCGAAGACCTGGTGGCCTTCGACGTCTCCGACCCGCTGCCGCTGGTCGACGCGTTCCTGCTGATCACGGGGAACAGCGAACGCAACGTCGCGGCGATCGCCGACGCGGTCGAGGAGGCGATGCTCGAGGTCGGGGTCAAACGCCTCCGCCGAGAGGGACGCCAGGAATCACGGTGGGTGCTGCTCGACTTCGGCGACCTGGTCGCACACGTCTTCCACGAGCAGGAGCGTGTGTTCTACGGTCTCGAGCGGCTGTGGAAGGACTGCCCGGTCATCCCCATCACGGCGGGTGCCGGCGCGCCCACGACCTGACCGGTGTTCGTCCGCGCCTGTCCGATGTAGTAAGCTTGCAGGGTTGCCGCGAGCGGCGACACTTTCGAAATGGGCCTGTGGCGCAGCTGGTAGCGCACCTGCATGGCATGCAGGGGGTCAGGGGTTCGAGTCCCCTCAGGTCCACCAAAACTCCCGGTAAAGCACCAAAACTTCACTCCCCAATCAGGGAGTTTGAATGTTTGGTAGTCGTTTACTGGACACTTCGCCAAGTCGCCGCAGGGCGCTTTCGAGCCTTCTGGAGCTATCTGGAAGGTACGCGGTAACCCCCGCGCACCTTCGCTGTATGGATACCGGTGGTACCTCAGAGTCGGGACTTGGCAACTACGTCTCGTTGGCTGAGCTTGCTGCCGAGTTGAAGGTTTCCGTTCAGACGATCTACGACCTACGGAGCAAGGGTCGTGGGCCGCATGGGTTCCGTGTCGGCACTCAGTTGAGGTTCCGCAAGGCCGAGATCGACGCGTGGGTCGAGCGCATGGAGCAGGCTGACGAGCAGCGCCACGCCGGCGGCGCGGCATGAACGGCGGACGGCCACGCACTCTGATCGGCGCCTACGGGACCATCAGCGTCGCCAGGCGCGGCACCTCCTACGTGGCACTCGCGCGCATCCGCGACGCCGACGGGCGCCTGCGCCGAGTCACCGGTGCTGCGCGCACCGAATCGGCAGCCCGAGCCCGGTTGAAAGAGCGTCTCCTCGACAGACCCGGGTTCGGAGCCGGCGGACTCCTCGACCTCAGCAGCTCCTTCCGCGACCTCGCGGACCTCTGGCTCGAGGATCTGGAGCTGCGCGAGCTGTCGGACGGGACCAAGAAGAACTATCGCGACGATCTCCGGCTCCGAGTGAGGCCGCAGTTCGAGCACTTCTCGCTCGGTGAGATCACCACGGGCCGCGTGGAGTGGTTCCTCAGGGCAGAGAGCGCGGTGTCCTTCTCTCGCGCGCACCACTCGCGAACCGTCCTGAACCAGCTCTTCGCGTTTGCGCTGCGGCACGATGCGATCCCGCGGAATCCCGTGCAGGGGACGAGCCCGCTGCGGCGTCCGAAGGGGGAGCGGCAGGCGTTGAACATCGAGCAGATCAGCGCAATCCGCGACGCCGCCAGCCGCTGGCGGACAGGTCCCGATGTCAAGGGACCCAAGCCCGACGGCCAGGTGCGCGACATCATCGAAGTGCTTCTCGGCACGGCGCTGCGCATCGGGGAGTGCCTCGCTCTCCGCGTATGCGATGTCGACGACGGTCCAAGCGGGATGACGATCTCCGTGACAGGAACGGTCGTCCTGCGCACCGGCAGTGGCGCGGTGAGGCAGGACCACCCCAAAACCGAGCACTCCATCCGCCGCATCGCCGTCCCCGACTTCGCAGCAGCCGTGCTGCGCGCACGGCTCGCCGGCATCCCGACCAGCGACCCGCAACGGACGATCTTCGCCAATCGCGCGGGCAGGCCTCTCAGCCCGTTCAACGTTCGACGGACCTTCCGCGCGTTCCTTGAGCTGGCAGATCTCGCGGGGGAGGGGATCACCCTTCGCTGGTATCGGCGAACTGGCGCGACAGTCATCGCGCGCGGGTCGAGCGCCGATGCCGCCGCCACCTTCCTCGGACACGGATCGACCGCGATTACTGAAGGGCACTACATCGAGCCCGACCGCACCGTGGATCGGGGGCCAGCAGGAATTCTCGAGCGGACCCTGCGCCGCGAGAGCCCCGATGCTTCGCTTCTTTCCAACGATGATGGCGTGGCCGAGTTCCCCGTGCTCGACTTCCTTGATCAGGAAGACATCGAAGCGGCGTAGTGCGTCTCGGCCTATCGCTCCCGTTTGACCGTGCCCCAGCTGGCGATCGGTCCGCCGTTGGGGCCGTGGCTGCGATCGGCTATATCCGAAGGGGGTCGACCCGTCCAGTTCGCCAATGCAGCGCCCTACATCGCAAGTGCTGCTGGCGGTAAGCCTCTGAGCCGGATTGTCGCGCTTGAAGTGTCGCATGATGCTGTCATAATCAGGCCCAAATGGGGACGACAACTACATCACCAGACACGCATACATTCCCGCTGTGGTCCGACGAACCGGCCGAGAGGGACCTCCTCGCGTTTCGCGCGGTTGCCGAGACGGTAGCTGATGCGATCTTCGACGACGACCTGGATCCGATCGCGATCGGTCTGTCAGGTGCGTGGGGGAGCGGCAAGACCAGCGTTCTCGAACTCGTCGTCTCCGAAATCAACGCGCGATCTACCGGCGGGGACGGCAAGGTGCTTGTCGTCTCGACTCAGCCCTGGCGGTATGACCCGTCAGTGGGCCCTAAGGAGAGCCTCATCGCGGAGGTGTTGGCCGTACTGAGCGCTGAGTTCAAGGCGACCGATCCGGCCGCGAAGACAGCCATCGACACGCTGAGGAAGCTTGCCCGCAAGGTGAACTGGACCAAGGCCATCAAGATGGCCGCCCGCACCGCGATCACGCTGCAGATTCCCGATATCGACGACGTGTTCGGACTTGTCAGCGACGACCCCGAGAGCCTCGGCGGTGAGAAGGGCATGGCGGAGTTCCGCGAGCAGTTCCAGGAGCTCCTCGCTGACCCCGCCCTGCAACATATCTCTCGCGTTGTGGTACTCGTCGACGACCTGGACCGCTGTCTTCCCGACACCGTCGTGGAGACTCTTGAGGCGATCAGGCTGTTCCTGTCGGCGAGAGGCATGTCGTTCGTGATCGCCGCGGACGAGGACCGGGTCGCTGAGGCGATCCAGCAGAAGTTTCACACCACCGACGGCGCCCGTGACGAGGAGTCACCGGCCACGCTCTACTTGCACAAGATCGTCCAGACGACCATTCCGGTGCCTGCCCTGAGCCGGTACGACACGGAGGCCTATCTCTTCCTGCTTCTCGCCAAGGCGGGACTGGAAGATGCGGACTACGAGGGGCTGATCGTCCAGTGCGACACGCTGCGCCTGACAGCCCCGAACCTCGACTCCGTTGTCGTCCCCGAGGGCAGTCCCCTGGTGGAGCACCTGGTCACGGCGTCACGGCTGACCCCGATTCTGTATGAAAAGTTCCACGGGAACCCGCGCCGCATCAAGCGGTTCCTCAACGACCTCAACGTCCGTCAGAGCATCGCCCGCCGCCGCGGCTTCACGCTCGCCCCTGACGCCGTCGCGAAACTCATGGTGCTCGAGCGCATCCTCACCGATGACTTCGAGCAGGTGTTGGACTGGCTGGCCACGAATCAGCTCCGTGACAAGCTCGAGGCACTCGATCTCGCCGCGAACGGCCCGGCCACGACTCCCGAGGCAGAACCGGCTGGCGACGGTGACGAGTCCGTTCCGAACACGAAGGACGCGAAGGCCCCGACGAAGGCGCGGCGTGCCGTCGTCGCCGTCGAGGAGGTCAAGCCTTCCCCGGCTCCCGACGACGGGTTCAGCGACACCTTGCGCCGTTGGGCGAAGCTCCCGCCCGTTCTCGACGCGACCGTAATCTCCGGCTACCTCTACCTCGCCGCGTCGTTCGCGAAGATCGAGGTCATCGACACCGGTCTCCCGGAGCGTCTCCGCGACCTCGCGTCCGCGCTGACCTCGTCCCTTAAGCTCGACCGTTCCGGCGTCACCGACGAGGCACTCCGCGCGCTTCCCGAGGCCGATGCGCGCACGCTCGTCGGTTTCCTTGGACGCCGCACTCGCGACCAGCCCTCCATCCAGAAGTTCTCTGTGGAGAGCCTCCTGCGACTCGCAGCCACCCAGCCGTCGCTGACCTCGGACGTGGTCGCCGCTCTTCGCGGCATCCGCGGCGTTGATGTTGACACGGCCACGGTCGTCAAGCTCCGCCCGCTCGATGCGGCCGCTTTCGCGCCCGTGCTCGAGGTTTGGAGGCCCGGGGTGACGAACGAGCAGACTCTCAACGCGATCACCGTCGTCGAGAAGGAATGGGCGACACGCAATGGGAACTAGTGGATCTTTCGGCGGCAGCGGCGGCAGCGATGCTCAGGATCTGCGCGACAACATCGCCGGGTGGCTCGATGGAGGCGGGTTCGGCGGCGCGGACGGTAGCGATGGCGGAGGCGATGGTGCCGATACCGGCGCACCATCCAATCCCGCGGGAGGCCCGGCCGCAGGCGGAGCCAAGATCGACCTTGGACCCGCCGTTCGACTCCTCTTCCGATCCCGTGGCGGGCGCAGTGACGGCCCTGGTGGTGGCGGAGGTGGGGGAGGAGCCGGCGGCGGCGGTGGCCGTTCCTCCGGCGGCGTGACCCGCTCAGTGAGGCGCATCTCGAGAGCTGCGGGCCGCGCCGGAAGCCTCGCCCTCGCGTATTCGGCCGGCAACCGGGCCGCGCTCGCGCAGGCCGGTCTCAACTACGACGAGCTGCGCACCCTGGACCCCGTCGCGATCGGCATTCGAATCGTGGAGGCCGCGTTCGAGGCCAAGTCCGACAGCACCCTCGCGGACGCTGAGGAGCGTGACATCGTCGCCGAGGTTGTCTCCTGGATTCTCGAACACCCGGCGGATCGCGCACCGTCGCCGGAGGACGTCGTCCGAATGACGATCGAGACCACCATCGCCGAGACCGCGCTCACCGAGATTGCCGCCTCCCTGTATGACAAGGGGGCGTCGTTCGCCGAGCGCCAAAGCGTCGAACAGCAGATCCGAGACGTCGCCGCAGAGTACGCGGCGCAGGCGAACCTGACCGCGACAGGCGCCACCGAGCAGGAGATGGCAACCGCGATTGAAACCGGCATCCGCGACATCGGCACCATCTTCGGGGCCACCTCATGAGCCGCCTCATCCTCACCCTTTCCGAGACCACCGCCGACGCCGCCCTCGACAGCGGCACCTACGACGAGGTCTTCCTTTGGACCGGCGCGGGCCGCACCACCTTCACTGGATCGACCGGCCCCTTCCTCCACGAACTCGGGGCGGTCAACCCTGCCAACGTCGACCTGGTGCGTGTCGCCCTCGCCGTCCTTGCTTCGGACCGATCGATCCTTCGACGCCGGGGCGGCGCGGACTGGAACGCGAGAGACTTCGATCTCACCGTCGACGTCGCCGATCCCGACATCTGGACATCCCACGCCGACGACCTGTCCCGACTGATCGGTTTCCTCACCGGCGATTACTGGACCTTCACCTTCGCGCGGGCACGCGTGGCAGCCTTCCCACCGCTCGCGGTCGAGGAACAACATCACGGACGAACTGTCCTGCTCAGCGGCGGCGCCGACTCCGCCGTCGGCGCGCTGCTCTCCGCTCTCGACCTCGGCAGGGGTGGCTCACAGGCGCTGGTGTCGCACTTCAGCTTCACCGCACTCTCGCCCGTCCAACGCGACCTCGTGACCGCGATCGGCGAGCTCGCGCTTGATCGAACTCTGGTCCATCACCAGTTCCACCTGAGCCGCGGAGGCCGCCGCCTCGACGGCACCGATTTCCGCAGCGAGACATCCACCCGGTCACGGTCCTTCCTCTTCCTCGCACTCGGGCTCGCCGTCGCCGAGCGGGCAGAGTCAACGCTCTGGATCCCCGAGAACGGCTTCGCGTCTCTCAATCCGCCGCTCGGTCCGGACCGCCGCGGGAGTCTGTCCACCCACACGACCCACCCGCGATTCCTCCGCGACCTCAGTGCTCTGGTGACCGCAGTTGGTGGCCATGGTGCCCTGGAGAACCCGTTTGAGACGATCACCAAGGGCGAGATGTTCCGCCGCGTCGCCTCGGCGATCGGAGTGGACGCCGCGCCCCAGTACCTGAGCGCAACCAACTCGTGCTCGCACACTGACGGGCGGTACAGCGGCGCGCCCGCCGGCGCCTCCTGCGGGGTCTGTTTCGGCTGTCTTGTGCGACGGTCCGCGTTCCTCGCATCCGGTATCCCGGATGCGACGACTTATCTCGCGGACGACACCACGGGCAGGTTTGATGAGTTCGTGCGCGGCAAGAGCATCGTCGAACCGATGCGCGACTTCGTGCACCACGGAGTGCGCCCTCGCGACGTCATGGCGATGTCGCTGCCCGCTGGCTACGGCGCGCAGGACGCCCTCGCTCTGTGCGCTGAGGGCGTCGACGAGCTGGGAGGCGTTGTCCGATGACACCGTCCCTCCCACCGCTCGACCTCCACGCACACATCAAGCCGACGATCCCGGCACGGGATCTGGAACGGCTTGGCGCCGTCGTGTTCGCAGCCACCCGATCACTCAAAGAGTTCGAGTCCACGCAGCGACGACGCGACGCCGTGACTATCTGGGGCGTCGGCTGCCATCCGGGCGTCCCGGCCGCACAGAACGACTTCCACCAGGAGCGATTCGCCTTTCTTGTGCGCACGACCGCATTCGTGAGCGAGGTCGGCCTCGACCGCCGATCGAAAGTGCCGATGGAAGCCCAGGAGGCCACGTTCCGCGCGATCCTCACCGTGCTCGCGGTCTCGCCGCGGATCACCTCCATCCACAGCAGTGGCGCGTGTGACCGCGTCCTCGACCTGCTCGAGGAGTCGCCCATCCAAGGCGCGGTGCTGCACTGGTGGCGGGGGACACCGGCGCAGACCGCTCGGGCTGTCGCGCTCGGGTGCTGGTTCTCCGTCAACGCTGCCGGCATGAAGCACGCGGCCGACATCGTACTCATCCCACGTGATCGAATTCTGACTGAGACTGATCATCCATCCGGTGACCGCTCCGCGCCCGCACCGCGCCAACCTGGCGCGGTGCTCGACGTCGAGAACCAGCTGGCGCGCCTCTACGCGGTGCCCGCTACGGAGATGCGGCTTCGTCTGTGGCGTACTTTTGATGAACTCGTTCTCGCGACAGGCGTCGCACCTCTTCTGCCTGCACCTGTCCGGCGAATGATCTCGGCGGTCCAGGGGACGGCCGACCGGGCGCCGCAGTCAGTCCTGGTGCCGTGCGCGACTCGGCGCGAGGATTGTCGTCATGGATCTGGGCAATGGCGGGCGCCCTGACAGGAGCCCAATCCGTCTCAACGCTGCGCAGGCTGCCGTCCTGGCATGGATTGTGGAGGGCTGCCCGGATGGCGTCTACCCCGAGGACTCATTCGCCCACCGCATCACAGCCCGGGCGCTCAAGAATCGCGGCCTCGTCCAGATCTCTGGACACGGCGACTCGTGGCGAGCGGTCGCCACACCTCGTGGACGCGTGTGGCCAGCGCAGACAGCTGAGGACCAATTGGAGCGCGAGCTGGCTGAGCGAAAGGTGTCCATTAGCATCGGCGTGCCGAATGCGGATCCCGGAGTCGAATCCGCGATGGTCGCGCGCGCGCTGCTCCGTGCACCAGGCAATGCCCATCCACCGGGGCCAATCCCCGTCAGCCAGGTCGAAGTGCAGGAGAGCCACATGCGGTACAAGGTCGTCGTGACGCGCGTGCAGGTGGCCGAGCGTTGGATCCGCGCCACGGATGACGAGGCGGCGGCGCGCACAATCCAGGAGGAGTTCGAGAAGCCGTACGCCTACTTCGGCCACTGGGAGACGATCGGATCCGAGGTCGAGATCGTCGAGGCCGAGCAGGCGACCGTGATCAGGCCGAACCTGCTCGATGAGTCCGGCCCGATGCTGCTGACCATCAAAGATGCGGCCGACGCGCTCGGGATCCAGCATCGCGCTCTCGGGGAGCTCGCCCGCCGTGGAGATATCGCGTGCACCCGAATCGGGACCCGGAAGTACGTCTCGCGCGAAGCGCTGATCTCATTCGTCAAGACGAATACCGCTCACGGATACTCGGAGCCCTGAGGCTCGCGCATCCGCCCTACATGTGAGGCACGATACGCTTGTCTGGCTGGCCTCTGTAGCTCAGTGGAAGAGCCACTCCGTCCTAAGGAGAGGGTCGGGGGTTCGAATCCCTCCAGGGGCACTTTTCTGTTCTAGCCAGGGATTTTTTCAACCCGCTTAGGTCGTTGGGGCTGCGGGCCCCATGTTTCGCCGTGGGCTGAGCTCTGGGAGATCAACCATGGCGTCGTTCAAGCGGGCCGCGACTGCATCGAGATCGTCCTCGAACAGATCGGCGTAGGTGTCGAGCGTCATCGCCGCGGACGCGTGCCCCAGCATCCGCTGCACCGCCTTGACGTTTGCTCCCGCGCTGATCGCGAGTGACGCCGCGGTGTGCCGTAGGTCGTGGGGCGTGAGCCGGGGGATCGATGGATCCTCTTTGCGTGCCCTCCGCACAGCGGTGGCGAACCAGCTGCGGTTGTCGCTCTCGTGCTTCATGTGCGTCACACCATTGCCGAACAGGAGCCCGTCCGGACCTTTGCCATCGCAGGCCGCATTGATCAGGGGCGCGAGCCGTTCCGGGTACGGCACCGAGCGCCGCTCCTGGGTCTTCGGAGTGCCCACATGAATCTCCCACTTCACCAACACCGCGTTCTCCTCAATGTTGAGGCGATGCCTGGCTGGACTCACGTGGCGGACCCGTAGGGCGGTCGCCTCGCCCCAACGCAGGCCTGTGTAGGCAAGCACCAGCACGAGGGTCGGATGAGCGGAGTTCGCCGCAAGAGTGCCCACCTGTTCGTGCGACAGGTACACGCGCGGTTTGCCGGCCCCGCGTTTCGGCAACGTGCGCAAGCTGCGGGCCGGATTTGCGAGGATGCGGTTGTCGTCAACTGCCAGGTCAATGACGCCGGCCAGTACCCCGAGCGCACGCATCACGACGGATCGCGACCGGCGCGCGGCGAGGTCGGACACCCACGCCTGGACTTCGGACTTGTGAATCGACGAGAGCTCCCGGTGGCCCCATGCAGGGGCGACGTGGGCATTCCACGATGTGACCAGTGGCTGAAATGACGCCGGCTTAAGCATCGGTGGCCGCTTCGAATCGAGCCAAGCCTCGGCGAGATCACCGACGCGGACCCTCGAGAGCGCCGGGTCGATGTAGTTTCCGGAGGCCTTGGACACCGTGACCGTCGATAGGAACAGCTCTGCCTCGCGCTTGGTGGCAAATCCACGCTTCTCCGTCGGCGTTCCGTCGGGCTTCGTGTACCGCGCACGGTAGCGCCGACCCTTCGCGCTTTCGTACGCCCCGATGAATCCCATGGCTATCTCCTGCGGCGGAAGTCCAGCAATTCGCTTCCATCGCCCGGATGCGCGACGGCGGGAATGGACCCTTGGTGCCCGCGCGCGAGGCAGTGGTATTTGTCGGCGGTGCTCCGCATCAGGACGCCGCACTGGGCGCAGCGTGGCTGCTCGCTGGCGCCCAGAATGTCGACGTTCTCGTCCATCGGTCCAGGGTAGACCCGGGCGACATCAGACGCCCCGGGGGCCTTAGTTCCGATTCAGTCCATGTCGGCGGCTGTCCAGAGCGTCCTTAGAGTGGCTCTCGGCGGCATCGATGTCACGCGTGGGCGTCGACGGGTCGAACACGCGCAGCAGTGAGAACCGAAAGCCCGAGTCGAGACCGCGAAGTTCGACGTTGCCACCATTTCCGTTGGTGGCTGAGGCATGCCTTCGCTGCCTGATGCTCTCCTCGCCGTCAGCTTTGCCAACATAGTGTCGGCCATCACGGGTGTCGGCGATGAGGTAGACGCCGAAGACAGAGACGCGGTCGAACGCGTCCACCAAGCGCCACGTGGCAGTCGGCCCTTCCTGCGCTGCGAGTAGCGGGTGCCATCGGCTCCGTTCGGCCACGAGCGTCCTCCCTGCGGCCGAAGACGGATGTGCGTAGAACGGGTCCCAGACATCACCTAACGGCTGGTGGGCGCGGCACACGCACCTTTCTGCCATGAGTGATCGTGAGCGCGTTGACGCTGTCCTGGAGCACGTGGCTGTGCTCGCGTTTCTGTACTACCCCGGCATCGAGGTACATGATCCGGGCTACAGCCTCGCCGAGGACATCGAATGGTGTCTCGTGCGGCTCGGTGACGTGTCTGACGCCGAGCGCGAACGGATGAGCGGGCTCTTCGCGCGAGCGATCACCGACCCCACGGCGACGCGTGAGGAGCTGTTCACGGCGCTCGCGGAGCTCGACGGCGTGCTCACGGCGAATGGCCATGAGTGACGCGCAGTCGCGCGATGATGAGCGTGCGGCGCGGCTCGCCGCTCAGCGCAAGGCATGGAACGACGCCCACCCGACGTACTACGCCGAGTACCGTGACCGGAACCGCGAGGAGATCCGTCGCAAGAACCGCGAGTACATGCGCGATCAGGCTCAGCGCGAGCGCGACAAGAAGGCGGGGCGCCAGAAGGGGATCGATCGCGCGAAGGCGTGGGCGAAGGATCACCCTGAGGAGCGACAGCAAGCGCGAGAGCGGTACAAGCAGAAGCATCCAGAGGCGTACAAGCAGGCTCAGCGCGACTATTACCACAGGAATCGTGAGGCGATCGCCGAGCGCCGGCGCGTTCGGGAGGCTGCCGACCCGGACAAGGCGAACGAGGCTCGTCGACGCGCGGTCGACCGAGCCCGGGAGGTCGGCCGCGATTCGACCTGGTCGCCTACTCCAGATCAGCGGGCGATATATCGCGAGCGTGAGAACGCGGCGCGGCGCCAAGCGCGTCGTCGCGCCAATGCTGGGCTGCCCGAGCGTCTGCTGCACCGCGTGCACGCGCCGCAGCGTCGCCACAATGATGCCGCGGCCGACGCGTTCTTCGCGCAGAAGCGCTCCGGTGAGGACGTCGCTCGAATCCGTGCTCAGGACGAGCCGACTCCTCCGGAGCTGGTCCACGCCCTCCAGGAACGGTCGGACAACCGTCGAGTGGTGCGCGAGATCCTCGCGATCGCCGACGAGTACTTCGCCGAGCATGAGGTCGAGTTGCGGGCGCGCGTCGCCGAAGTATCACGCGCGCGCTTCAGGGGCGGGATGCTGCCCCTCGACGTGTACACAGAGCCGCGTCGCCACGCGCTGGAGTTCGCCAGCCGCGGCTACCTCCGTGCAAGCGTCGCATCCCCGACATCGTCATTGACGGTCTTCCGCTGGCTCACTACCGATCGCGCCAAGCGCGGACCAGACATCTCGATCTGATCGATCTGTGGTCCGCTCGCTCTCGTCTGCAGGGATGATGTCGTCTCGGATCACTACGCTTTCGCCATGCCGATGACCGCGATCCTCGATGGTGCTCGCATCTCCGCCTATGACGTCTCGGCCGAGACCTGGGCAGAGGTGCGCGAAAGCTACAAGCGGACATCGCTGACCATGACATGCGGTGAGCGCGCCATCCCTAAGGAGTCGTCACTCGGCCTGCGATTCTTTGCTCACCGCCCCGGCGTCGACTGTCAGTTGCATGAGTCGGGCCCCGAGACGGCGGAGCACCACGCGGCGAAGACCGTGCTGGCACAGGCAGGTGAGAACGCAGGCTGGGAGGCGCGCGTCGAGTACGTCTCAGAGAATCGGGACTGGATCGCCGACGTACTGCTCGTCCGTGGAGAGAAGCGCATCGCGCTCGAGGTGCAGTGGTCTCCCCAGTCGGATCAGGAGTTCGCCCGTCGAACCCGGCGATACCAGGAGGCCGGCGTCGAGTGCCGATGGTTCCTTGGCCCGTCGAACTGGACTCGCACGGTACCTCATTCGTACCGAATCGGCGGGGAAGCCGACGCGCTGGAGGCGACCGTGCCGGGGAAGTTCGCTTCCGAGCACGACGTGATTCCGCTCGCGGATGCAGCGAGGAGACTGTTCGGTGGCGAGCTCAACAAGCATGTGCAGGCAAAGGCGACGGAGGTCGACGTCACTTACTTCATGGTGAAGTGTTACAGGCCCGACTGCATGGCGTGGATGAGCCGCTGGTACGTCAGGGGATTGAAGGCTCGCACCCGTTGCGGGCAGGATTTCCACCTCGAGCTTCTCCACACTTCGCACATCGACATCACAACCGCCGCAGGAGAGGAGATCGCCCGTCCCGGCGACGGCTATGTGAGTGGTCCATGGTGGGGTGCGTTCGCCGAAGCCCGCGTCGAGATGGTTGTGCAGGCGGCTATTGCGGAGGAGTTCCGGAAGCAGCGGCTCCCGCACGCGTCCACGTATGCGAGTCGCAGGTCGCGCCAGGTGCCCGAGGGCTACGTGGCGGCGCTGTGCCCGCGGTGCGGCGCGCTTCAGGGTGATTCCTTCCTGTGGAACTCGGATCCACTGCCGCGCGAGACGACGATGCCTTGGCTCGGCGCGTTCCCACTGGACGAGGAGGCGATATCGCGCCCGCACCTCTGCATTGACGTTGGTAGCGGACGTTGCGCAGCGCCTGTTCGGCCACCTGCGAGCAGGTTCCCGGGTCCGTTTCAAGACGTCGCTGTTTCCGCCCTCTAACCCGGGTGGTGTCGTGAGTCGGGGTCTTGGCTTGTGGCTCTGGGCCGCGCGGCACGGGACAGCGGGTCGATGTAGGTTCGACGGTTCGCGGGAACCCACACTTCGGGCGTATGGTTCCGGGCCTCGAATTCCGCCGTCTGCTTCGAAACCTTGCGCGACTTCGGCACGCTTCCGTTCATCGAAGCGCCGGCGTGTCCCTTGTGCCTGCTCCTGCGCTGCCCCTATTCCCCGATCGATGGGTCCCAGTCGCCCGGCGGCTCGTCACCGACGTGCGAAGCGCTCGGCAAGATCACAATGCTCGCGCCGTCCTCTTCTTCAAGACTCCACTCGTCTAGCCACCTCAGAATTGTCAGTGCGGCCGGGAGGCGCGCCGGTAGGTCGTGCTCGGCAGGATCCAGTGCCTGGAGCGAGAAGCTCGGCACCTCCTCGACGTCATCGGCATCAATCTCGAAGAGCAGCTCACCGTCGTGACCGTGCAGCGCCACCCGATCGATGAACTTCGGGATTCCGTCCTCGTCGAGTGTCCACCAGATCTTGATCTTCGACACGTCCGGGAGTAGCCACATCAGGTCCTGGTAGGTCTTGGCTTCGGGTTCATTTGGGCGCACAGGCCCATCCTGCCCGAGCACTCAATGAACTGTGAAGTTTGTTCACTGCTCTGCTAAACCGAGGGCGCGACGAGTCCATGTCGAAGTCGCTGACTTCGGGTTGGACGTGAGATGGAAAGCGCGGCAATGCATGCACGGGTGGACGCCGACCACCACGCGGACGCGACCCTGGTCGAGCATCCGGGCACGCGCCGCGAATAGGGCTCTGCCGGCCGTGTAGAGGGACGGGTAGGGGGTTTTTGGGCAGGTTGACACCGCGGCTCCATGTCGTCAAACAGGAACGACCGCGGGTAACAGCGGTACTCTGTCGCGGTCTTACTGCAACCACGGCATCACGTGCCCCAAGTCGTCATCTCGCTGCCCTGTCCGGTTTCCCGCGGGCCTCGTGCGAGCGATCTATTGCGAACGAGCGTAGCGGTCGCGCAGGAGTCGCGTCGACCCCGCCCAGCGCGGCACGCGGGGCGCGCTCCGAGTAGGAGTCGATTCCGCTCGGTCACCGTAGTGTGGGCTCGTGGACGCGATACTCGAGCCGCGGGCCGTGGGGGACATAACCGGATCCTTCTTCGTGCCCGCGTACCAGCGGGGCTACAGGTGGGGAACCGAAGAAGTAGAGCGGCTTCTTGACGACATTTGGGAAAGCGGAGGGGATCCCTACTACCTGCAGCCGGTCGTCGTGAAGGCGATGCCGGACGGCCGCTGGGAACTCATCGACGGGCAGCAACGGCTAACGACGCTGTTCCTGATCTTCCAGTACATGCGCCAAGAGGGGCTCCAGAGCTCGGGCGCGGGCTTCACGCTCGAGTACGAGACCCGGACCGCGAGTGCGGAGTTCTTGAGCGACCCGTCCGAGGAGCGCCGGCGGGAGAACATCGACTTCCACCACATCTTCGCCGCCTACCAGCACATCAGCGGATGGTTCGAGGCCCACGCGCACCGCAAGCAGTATGCAGCTAACCGGTTCTACGGCTTCCTCTTCGAGTCCGTCCGAGTGATCTGGTACGAGGCCGCCAAGGAACTTGACTCGATCGCCCTTTTCACCCGGCTCAATGTCGGCCGCATACCGCTCTCCGATGCGGAACTCGTAAAGGCTCAAGTGCTCGCGAAGCTCCAGAAGCGATCAGTGGTATCGGATCGGAGCGAGCAGACGGCCGCGCAATGGGACCAGTTCGAACGGGAGCTTCGGGCGCCTGAAGTCTGGTCGTTCGTCACCGGCCGGAGCCAGGACGATCCGACGCGGATCGGGTTGATCCTGGATACCCTCGCGGATCGTCGGGGCGGGAAGCCGACCGGCAGCCATCGCCCGCGCTATTACACGTTCGAGAAACTGCATCCGATCATCGACGACGACCCGCAGGCGTTCTGGGATGAGGTCGTGGCACTTCACTCCCTCATCGTCGGCTGGTACGAGGATCGCGACATCTTCCACAAGGTCGGCTACCTCATCGCTACCAGCCGCCACACCTTCGCGGACCTGCTCGAATCGG
The DNA here is from genome assembly GCA_016807485.1 of Stenotrophomonas maltophilia. Classification (GTDB taxonomy): domain Bacteria; phylum Actinomycetota; class Actinomycetes; order Actinomycetales; family Microbacteriaceae; genus Microbacterium. Next base: position 15,133 of record JACEFY010000001.1, read on the forward strand.
TGCGAGGACTCACAAGACCCGCACTGCAGGCCGTGCTGGATGAGCGCATCGCGCAACATCTGAACCTGACTGCAAGCGGGATCGGCGACCTCGACTACCAGAACACGGGATCGAAATGCTCCGACGTCCTCCTCCTCATGAACGTCGAGACCGTTCGCCGCCGCTCCGACTCGACAGAGCGGTACTCCTTCCACGCCCACTCACGGGGCACCTGGTCGCTCGAGCACATCCACGCCCAGAACGCCCGCGACATCAAACGCGACGAAGCCGTGTGGACTGAGTGGCTGCGACTCCACCGCAACGCCGTCAGCGACGTACCCAGCATTGACGAGGACCTACGAGCCGACCTGCTCACCGAGATCGATCGCGTCCTCGCCCTCATCGCCGACCCTCGCGTCATCACGGCAGTCGGTGCCCAGTTCGATCAGATCAAGGCCCGCGTCGAGAGCGCCCTGACCGAGGGCGAAGCAAGCGATGAGGACGCCGTCCACTCGATCACGAACCTCGCACTGCTGGCCAGCGGCGACAACAGCGCCTTGTCGAACTCGGCGTTCGAGGTGAAGCGCCGCGAGATCATCGACCGAGACAAGGCGGGCTCCTACATTCCGCCCTGCACACGCAACGTGTTCCTGAAGTACTACACCGACGCGGACGATCAGCAGATCCACTTCTGGGGCGTGCAGGACCGGGAGGCGTACCTTCGAGCGATCCTTAATGCCGTCGGGCCGTATCTAGCGGCTGATCCGGAGTTGAGCGAACAGGAGCCCGCCACGTGAAAGGCCACAAGACATCGTTCGCCGGCATGTTCAACCCGATCGGCGAGGGACTGCCGCGCATCGAGCGCGTGGAGATCCCCCTCATCCAGCGTGACTATGCGCAGGGCAGGACGGGCGCCATGGTCGAGGCAATTCGGCACGACTTCCTCGGAGCGCTCATCGACGCGATCGCGGGCGACGAGTCGCTGGACCTCGACTTTGTCTACGGCGAGATGGAACAGTCAACACTCAAGCCACTTGACGGGCAGCAGCGGCTCACGACGCTTTTCCTCCTCCACTGGTATCTCGCAGCGCGAACGGGACGGCTTGCAGAGGCTGCGGGCATCCTGAAGCTCACCTACGCGACTCGCCCTACGGCGGAACTCTTCTGCCGGCAACTCGTCAACCCGCAGCATCCGCTCACCGACGACTTCACCACACCCGCCAAGTGGATCACCGACCAACCGTGGTACCTGTACGCCTGGCGACACGACCCGACAGTCCAAGCGATGCTCGTCATGCTCGACGCCATCCACGACCGAATCGTCGCCACCGAAGTCGACGTACACGCTGCGTGGGCTCGGCTCACCGACGCGCAGTCGCCCGCGATCTCGTTCTACTTTCTCCCGATCGACGACATGCTCTCGGGTGATGAGCTGTACATCAAGATGAACTCCCGCGGAAAGCCGCTCACCGAGTTCGAGAACTTCAAAGCCCGGTTCGAGAAGCTCCTCACCACCTGGGTCGACCCGAAGCGATTCGACCGCATCATCCACAAGATCGACGGCACATGGACCGATGTCCTCTGGCAGTTCGACGGCGGCGATGACGTCATCGACGACGAGTTCGTCCGCTACTTCGACTTCGTGGTCGAGGTATGCGAGTGGCGTGACGGGGAACCGATGCCAGGCGCAACGCCCTTCGAACGAGCGGAGCGCGCATTCGGCGACAGGAACCCGAACCGCGGGGCACACCTCGACTTCCTTGAGCACGCATTCGACACCTGGGTGGGCGTCGAAGACGTGCGAGCCGTCTTCGCGAGCGTCTTCACCGACGCCCGAGGAGCGTCGACCGCGGCCGAGGAAGGAACGGTGCCGATCCCCGACGCGACCGACATCAACCTGTTCGCGCAGTGCCTGCAAAGCTACGGTGTTCGCCGCGGCCGCGGTCGCCAGTTCTCACTCGCAGAGACCCTCTTCCTGCTCGCGATACTCATCCACCGGCAGCATGAGACCCCAGACTTCACCAGACGGCTCCGCACGCTTCGGAACCTCATCGACCTCGCAGACGACGAGGTCCGCGAAGCACGCATGCCCGACCTCGTACCCGGAGTCGAACGGCTGATCCGCGACGGCTCGCTCGACGAGCTACGAGGCTTCAACCCAGACCGCATCCGCGACGAACAAGAAAAGCAGGCCTACGCGGGCACCGACCTCGAACTCGTCATCCAGCGACTGGAAGACCATCCGCTCCTCCGAGGCCGTCTCTTCGCCTTCGACCTCGACCCCGCAACTCTCCCCTCGCGCGCTTTCGCGTTCCCCAAGGTCGCCGATCCCGCGCAGTGGCCGCTCCTCACCGGGGCCCTTCTCGCGAATGGCGACTACGGCTACGACCTTGGAAGCGGCCGCGTCCGACAGTTCGGCACCGGCGCAAGGAACCAGGCGCTGCGATGGCGCGAAGTCCTCTCGCACTACGGTCGCGGAAGAAATGCCGAGATGCGTGCGGCACTGGGCGCGCTGCTCGACGAGGTCGCGGCATCACCGGACTCAGACTCGGCGGCTCTCGAACGCGTCGCTCAGGACTTCGTCGCTTCGCGTCGCGAATCCGGCCTGCTCGACTGGCGCTACTACATGGTCGCCTACCCCGCCATGCGCGAAGGCGACACCGGCATCTACTACGGCGAACACCGCTCCACACGCGGAGTCTGGGGCTACTCCATGTGCATGCTCCGAACGCAGTCCCTGACCGGTAGCGCCTACTACCGGGACCCGTACCTCCTCGCCATCTACCGAGCGAGCGGCGTCGAGGACCGGCTGAACAACCCGTGGTTCCGCGGATACGAGACCGAGCCACGATGGTTGCGCCTTTCAGAGAGCGGGGCCGGCATCCGATGCACCGAGTCCGGCTTCCAGCTCGATCCGCCCACGGATGAAGCTTCCGCGCGCCGCTTCTGGGACATCTGCAAGGTGCACGGATCCACCGATGCGGGCGTGCTTCCAATCCGTCAGTTGGAAGTCGACGGCGAACTCATCGATACGGAGGACCGAGTCCTCAAGGCTTCGGCAGCACTACGCGATCTGACAGCGGCGAGGCTCTAGCTCGCGGAAACGGTTGCCTCAATGGAACCCGGTACATCTACTCCGCGTTGTGCCCGCTTGCTGCGATGAAAGCGTCCTCCACAGCTCTACGCCGGGCGACGTCCTCGACGACGAAGGTGCGAAAGTCGGCAGCTCGGTCGTGAATCGGCGTTTCTGCGATCGCTGGTGCAGCGTCCTCGCCCGGCCACGAGGTCTGTCTGGTCGCGCGGTCGCGGTCGAGGCGGGAGCCGCAGGCGGCAACCCAGTCGTGCAGGCGTTCGCGGGCCTCGGCGAAGTCCTGGTGCCAGCCGAGTGCGGCGGAGCCGTTCTGCTGCTCGTCGTATGCGCAGAGCCAGTGGAGGTGGAGGGCGGACAGCTCCCAGACGAGCTCGGGGTGACGATGCCAGAGAGGCGGGATGATTGATGGTCCGAGGCCGTAGGCGCGGCGGAGCCAGTTGACCCATCGGTCGAGTTCGACCCACTCGAACGCGGCCTGGTCCGAAGTAAGGATGTTCCAGTTCACCGGACGCGGAACCGAGGGAAGGCCTTCTGGCTCGGGATCCGGCGCGTCGGCAGGCGGCGGGTCGAACTGGTAGCCGGGGATATGCAGGGGCTCGTCGGCGGGCATCTGAAGGACTTTCAGAGGGAGAGGGGTCGGACTGAGGACTTGGAATTCGACGGTGTCGCCGGCGCCAGCGGCGGGACGGTGCGGCGGCGCTGCAGGGTGTAGTTCGTTCGAGCGGAATCGTGGCCGAGGCGCTTGGCGACGAACTCTTCAACCTCGACCGTCTCGCCGTCACGCTGCCGTGCCGAGGTGTGGGTGTAGCCCTCGGCGATGAAAGCGTCGCCCTTGTTGAACATGGCGTAGGCGCGTTCGGCGTTTCGGCGGAACATGACGAGGTCGTGATAGGTCGTCTCGGTCCGGGTGAAAGTGCCGTCGTCGTTGCGGTCGAAATGCTCCTGCCCGATGCGCACCCAGAGTCGGGCCTCGCCCTTGGCGTTGAAGGCGAGCTGGGGCTCCGACGCGATGAAGCCGGAGAGGGACTGCTGGGTCTGGATCGTCATCGGATGCTCCTAGGGAGGCGGCCGCGGTTCGGCCATCAACAGGTAGGTGTGTGCGCTATCCCCGCCGCAACTGCTCTTCGACCTGCGCGCGGTCCGCGCGCAGCTGAGCGCTGTCGGGCCGAGCCGTCCACTCGCGCAGCTGCGTGACGATAGGCGGCGCCGCCCTCAGCATGAGCAGCGCGGTGCCGTACGGGAGCGTGCGGATCACGTCGGGCGGCATGATCGGGACCCGTCGTGTCGAACGCTGCTTCGATCGCAACCCGCGCTCACCGACGGTGATCGAGTCGGTGACCTCGTCGCGATCGCCGATCAGAGTCGAGATGTCCTGGAGGTCGCGAGACCCGGATGCCCCACCGAGCACGATCTTCGCGATGCTTGCGTCCCAGATCGCCGTCGCAGCGTTGTCGCCCCACCGCTGCCGAGCCTGAGCGAGCGACTGCAGCACCGGCATGGTGGTGATTCCAGTGCCGCCGCCCTCCGCCATTAACACCGGCAACGAGGGCAGAGCGGCAAGGTTTCCGATCTCGTCCAGAGCCAGGAGTAGCGGTGGATCAAGCCGCGAGCCCGGGGCGCGCGCGGCGACGCGTCGGGCTGTTTCGACGAGGTCCTCGATGAGCGCGGCGACCAGGGAGGACGAGGCGCCGGCGCCGGCGCCGGTGGCCAGGAGGTAGAGGGTGCCGTTGTGGCGGAGGAAGGCTTCGGGGTCGAAGTCTTCGTCTTCGCCGGGACTGACGGCATCCAACACTCGGGGGTCGGCCAGTGCCGAGAGTGCAAGCGAAACGCCTTGCCAGATCGAGTCGCGCGTCCGAGGGTCGGCGTCGATCATCGCCTCGAGAGACTCGGCCCAGCCAGTCGCCGCACCAGGCGTCGAGGTGAGGATCGCCACAGCATCCTGAGCCGCCGCAGGATCCAGCGTCCACCGGTACAGCTCCGCCGGAGAACGGCCATCAAGCGCGGCCGCGTGGAGGAGTGACTGGAGTGCGGTCCGTGTCTTTCCTTCCCAAAACCCGCCGTTCTCGACTCCGACGCTCGACAGGCCAGTGCCCGCCGCGAGTCCCGCGGCTCGAATCATTGCGGTGAGGGGCATCTCGCACCCGCGCACGGGTGACCACCGCAGGCCGGCCGGGACGCCCGGTGCGAGCTGCTGCGGGTCGAACACAGCGACGGGTCCGCGTCGCATTCGTGAGCGAATGGTTGCGGTGAGGTTGTCGGGCCGGGTGGAGGTGGTCACGACCGCGCCCGGGGCGTCAAGGATCGAGTTGATGACGATGTGTGCGCCTTTACCCGACCGGGGCGGGCCGATCACGAGGATGGAGTCCTCGACCGACGTCCACACTTTCGTGCCGCGCGCCATCCCGACGAGGTATCCCACGTCGCTGGGCTGGGGCCTGGTGACGGATGCCCTCAGGTGCACCGCTCTCGACAGCAGCGCGCGGTCTGAGGCTGCGCGGCGCACGTCGGCCGATGTCGCGATCCCGGCGATGCGATTGGGATCGGAACGAGTGTGGTGCGTGAGGTTGCGGATGACTCGCCAGATCCACCATGCGACTGTCGTGATCAGAGCGATGAGCACGGTGACGGCTGCCCAATAGGCAATGGGATTGAGCGCTGCAGAGCCGAGAGCGGCCCCGGGGTCGCCAACTGAGCCGAAGACCCCGAACCCTGCGGCCAGACCACCTGTCGGCAGGTCGGCGCCCGTCACGAACGCGGCAACGTTGCCGGCCACGCGGAGGACGCCTGCGATTACGACAACTCCACCGAGGGCGAGCAGAGCGAGGTTGGTCAGTGCGTCGTGCCCGGAGACATCGAGGCCGTTGTTGGCGGTCACGCGAGGCCCGCGATCACGCAGGTTCCGGAGATGCGCCCAACGAGGATGACCTCGCCGTCGGCGCTAACCCGACAGATGCCCGGTTCCAGCAGCGCTCGCGCGGAGCCGTCCGTGGATGCCTTGGCGTGTCGCACGATGATCGCGACGGCGACCTCCTCGCCCGGGATGAAGCCGTCCTCGCCGAGTACGACGCGCGGCGGCGTGACGAGCGGCGCGGCATCGATGAGACCCTCCGTGTCGGGCGTCCCGCCCGCATCGTCCCCACATGGCGGCTGCGCGGTGGGGTCGAGGACCCGTTGCAGCGGTCTCGTGACGAGATCTGTGAAGACGGTGCCGTCCGCTTCGTAGACGAGTACCCGCACCGGCGAGCCGCGTTCCGCCAGTACCGAGCCGATGACTGTCGCAAAGGATGACCGCACCCAGGGCGGCCCGAATCGAGGTGGCTCGTACGGCGTCCCGTCGACCGCGACGGTCATCGTGCCGTCGGCGGCGATCGTCATCGCGATCACGGGAAGGACCGGTGGGACGGGCATCACATCGGTCGCGGGTCGTGCCGCATGGATCGTGCTCATTTCACGCCCTCCGTCATCCGGGTGGTGGTGTCGAAAGCTGCGAGCTCTGCGGGGTGCAGCTGGTGCTGAACGACGAAGCTGCGGTCCTGGATGCGCCAGAGCCCCTGCCCTGTGCCGAGGCCAGGCAGCAGGCTCTGCTCCGTGCCGGTGAGTCCCAGCGCACTGGCGGTGGCGCCGAGTTGGTCGACTTCCTGCCGATAGATGATCCGCGTTTCGGCGTTCGCGAGTAGGGATGACGCGATCGCCCGCATCGCGGATCCTTGGTCGCCGACGTTGTCGAGGTCGGAGAGCTTGTGGAACACCAGCAGGTTGGCGATCCCGTAGTGGCGCGCGAGGCGCCACTGCGCGTCCATCCGTCTCAGCAGCGCCGGGTGCGACATGAGGCGCCAGGCTTCGTCGTAGATGACCCATCGTTGCCCGCCCTGCGGGTCGAGCAGTGCCGACTCCATCCATGCGGACGAGCACGTCATCAGTACGGAGACGAGCGTCGCGTTCTCTGCGACCCGTGAAAGGTCGAGGGAGATCATCGGGAGGCTCGGATCGAACGTGACAGTGCTGGGGCCGTCGAACAGGCCGGCGAGGTCGCCGGCGACGAGTCGGCGGAGTGCGTGTCCGACGACCCTGCCGTCTTCTACGAGGCGATGGTCGGCTTGGTGGGACTCGTCGGGGGAGAGAATCCGGTCGACGACCATCGGCAGGATGGGCGTGTCGCACGAGCGGACCGCGTCGGCGAGCGCCAAGTCGATCGCGGTGTGCTCCAGGGGGCTCAGCGGTCGCTCGAGCACTGTTTCGGTGAGTGCTCCGATGAGGTCGCGGCGTCGAGAGGCGACTTGGCCGGCCCAGCTCTCGTCGGTGAGGCCGGATGGCCGGTGCCCTTCGTCGAGAGGGTTGAGGCGATTCGCCATCCCGTGACCGAGCACGATCGCCTGCCCGCCGACCGCTTCGGCGACGGCGGTGTGCTCGCCTTTCGGGTCACCGGGCACGTACACGCGGCGACCGAACGGGATCGACCTCGTGTACAGGCTCTTGACGAGGGAGGACTTGCCGGAGCCGACGATCCCGGCGAGCACGATGTTCGGGGCCGTGATCATCCCGCGGGAGTACAGCACCCACGGGTCGTAGACGAACGAGGCACCCGAGTACAGATCCTGCCCGACGAACACCCCTTGGGAGCCGAGCCCGCCCTCGGCGAGGAACGGGTAGGCGCCCGCGAGCGTTGCACTCGTGTCCTGGTGGCGCGGGAGGCGGAGGCGTCCCGGGGTGCGTAGCGCCGCCGGCCTCGATTCGCCCGGCGCGGGCAGGTAGGTGGTCGCTCGCTGGTCGGCGCGCAGCGCCTCGAGTTCGGCGCGCTGGGCGGCGGTGGCGGCCGCTCGGGAGTCAGCACTGAGCTTCTGGGATGCTGTCCGCCTGGCGCGACGATCCTTTCGCCGTTCGCCTGCGGGGTCCACGAGAACGGCGGTGTGAAGTCGCAGGTCCTCGCGCCCGCTCATAGCGACATCCCGCTGTGTCGGCGGCTCGTCGATCTCGAGCCAGAGGAGGAGAAGGGGGAGGTGCGCAGGAACGAGTCGTCTGCATTGATCCGTGGCGCGATCGCTTCGGTGAGGGGAAGGAGTGCGCCCGGTGAGGCGGACCCCCAGACGATCCGACCCGAGTGCTGCGATGCCCGATCCACGGCCAGTTCGGCCCGGGCGACAAGGGCGGATGCCCGCCGTAGCGCGGTCGCGGCCGCGTGCGCTTCCTCGATGCCCGCCCCGAGGTTGCCCTCTTCGGCGCGGGGGATCGCACTCTCGCTCGTATGGGCGGATGCGAGCTGACTAAGTACCTGCCCCAGTGATCTGAGGCCTCCCAGCACTTCTCCCACCACGGCGTAGGTCTCGGCCGGCTGGTCGAAGGATCGGGTTGCATGAGCGAGTGCTCGGAGCGCCTGGCAGGCTTCCTCGCTATCGACGACGGGATCTTGGAATGTAGGCATTTCGCTTCCCTTGCAACGGAGTCTCTGAGAAGGTGCGTGTGAGTTCCCCGGGGTGAATGTGGCGTCGTCGGTCGGTCACGTCACGGTCAGATGGTTCGGCAGAGGGGCAACGCGGCGGCGGCGAACGATTGCGCCTGTTGCCCGACCAGTCGGCGTGTCTCGCAGGCGGCCTGCACGGCGGCCTGTTCGATCGCGGCCACCGCAGCATCGAGTTCGTCGGCCGATGGGGCGGACACCGCGACAAGTCCGGTGTAGCGCAGCACGCCGTGTCCCGCGGTCAGGTCTGACTCCTGCTGGATGACGTCGTTGTATTCGGCCGTGCGCGCAGCGTCCTCGACCTGGCCGATCTTCGCGCGTTGCGCGGCATCCGAAAGAAGTCCGACCTTCTTTCTGCGGATGTCTCGCGCGGCGACATCGGCGCGGACCGGGGTGCAGATGAGGGTGAAGGTGCGCTGGATGCCGGAGGTCAGCAGCAGAGGAGAGAGGAAGCCAGGGAAGACCTGCGATCGGGGCCACTCCGAAATCCATAGGACTGCGTGATGGGCGGAGTCGGTGCGAAGCCGATCCCAGGCCTCGGTGACGGCGACCGGCCCGGCTGTCGCGAGCGATCGGCCGATATCGCCGTGCCGCTCGAGCGCGGGCGCCGCAGCGGGGTCGTATGCGGAGCGGAGTGTGACAGCAACGTCGCCCGGCGTGAGCCACTCGGTGGGTGTCAGGTCGGCGGCGCGCAACGCTGTCGCGAAGGTCGTCATCTCTTGCCGGAGGACGCTCGAGGCGCCCTTCAATCCGCCGCCCGCGGCGCGGATCTGGCGGGCGGCGGCGCGCATGTCCAGGGCGAGAGAGATCGTGGTCGCGTGTCGCTCACCGGCAGGGCCCGCGCGTTCGATGAGCTCCGTGTAGGTCACCGCCGGCCAGGTGCCGTCGTCGATGCCGTGCCGCGCCCACCACTCAGCGAGCCCGCTGCCCGAACTCGGGACGGTGCGTTCGGAAACCTGTACGCGGGCGATGCGGCCGGACCGGCAGACGGTCGCGAGCACTCGACCCCAGCCCGCCACTCGCCGTTCCTGCTCGCCGCTGTCGAGGAGGACGAACGCCGGATGGGTGATGCCGACGACGGCGGTCAACGTCTGTGCATGTGGATCTTGGATCATGGCGGCGCCGGTCTCCGGGTCCACCCATTCGCGGAGCGCTGCGGCGTCGCCGGGGAGGGCGAGCGTCCCGGCTGGGCGTGGCCGGACGACGTCCGCTCGGAACCGGAGTTGGCCCCCGATGCTTCGCCACACCCAGCGGAGTGTGATCGGCATCCATTCGATGATCTTGCGTCCACCGACGGGGACGAACGAGAGCACCAGGCTGGTCGCCCAGATCGGTGAGGTGAGGCCGAACAGGATGCCGCCACCCATGTAAACCGCGGTCGTGAATGCGATGAGTCCGATGGCGAGTGTCACGAGCTGCGCGAGCGACAGCCCGAGCAGCACGCCGCGCTTGGGTAGCCGGGAGAACTGAACCGGGCGGAGCTGATTCGTGCGCGTGTTGGCGGTCATGCGGGGGTCCTTTCACGCGGAGTGGGAATCGGACGTGGCGGAGCTGCTGTGGGCTTGGGCTGCGGGGACGGAACCGTTCCTGCCGGCGCGGCCGCTGGTGTCGGTAGCTCGGTCGGGATGGCGCCCTCGGCATGTCCGGATGCGGCGTGGCCGACGGCAGTGCCCAGCTTCGGGCCGGCGGTCGCAGCTTTGCTGATCACCTGACCACCGATGATCACGGCTGCGGCGGGGCCTGCGGCCGCGGCAGCACCAGCTCCGCCGGCGCCCGCAGCGCCGGCCCCAGAAGCCCCTGCACCGGCGGCGCCTGGTGCGGCGGCGCTGGCGGCGGCACCGGCGGCGCCCGGGGCGGTGGCCGTGGCGCCCGCTCCCGCGCCCTTCGATGCGCCCGCTCCGTCCAGGATCGACTTCGCCGCCCTCCCCGTCGCCGGGGTGACCGGCACTGGAAGGGGACGGTTCATCGCGCCTTTTGCCTCCTGTTCGGTGGACATCGCGTGGTACATGTCGACGCCCACGAACGAGATGAATTTGTAGGTCATGTAGGGGGCGAAGGCGGCGACGAGCATGAGGACGACGCCCGCGATCGGGTCGCTGATGGAGGCAAGGTCGAGATCGATCGGTGCTGCAGTTTGGTTGACGGCCACGAGGAACAACACGACGAGGACGAGCTTCGAGAACACGAGTGCGACGACGAACGCCACCCATTTGCCGAACCAGCCTCGCGCGGCATCCCATGAGAAGCCAGCTAGGGCGATCGGGGCGAACACGATCGCGACGAGGAGAAGTGCCTTTCGGATGAGGAGCGAGAACCAGACGATCGCGGTTGCCGCTATCGCGAGCCCGGCGAGGAAGATCGTGAGGATGGCGCCGACCCCGGGACTGGCGACGTTGACTGCCATCAGTCCGGTCGCCATCAGGGCAATGCGGTCGCCCATTCCCTCCATGGTGTTCCCGGTCGCCTGGACAATCCCTATCGCCAGTCGATCGGTGATCTCGAGGAGCGTCGCCGTCAGCGTGATCGCGACGAAGGATCCGAGGACGGACTTGCCCAGTCCGATCGCGGCGCGTGAGAGCGCGGTCGGATCGCGGTGCGCCAGCCCGGTGATCAGTTGGAGGCAGAAGAACACGAGCATGACGAAGAGTGCGACGCCGAAGAGGAGGTTATACACCTGGATGTACTGCGCCCCCGTCACGTCGACGAGGGTCGTCGTGTCGAAGACCGTCCATACGGCCTCGAAGAACCACGCTGCGGCGCCGCCGAGCGTGTGGGCGAGCCAGTCGAACGGCGCAGCAACAAGGGAAGCGACGCCGGACCCAACGGATTGGCATACGTCGGCGATGACGGGGATGTCGCACACGCCGGCCACTCGGTCCGCCTCTCTTCGCAGATCAGGTCAGGTCAGACGGACTGGCCGACGCCCCAGAAGAAGTTCACGAGCGTGACCGACGCGCCGCAGATGACTGCCGCGCCGCAGGCGACGAGCACGCCGAGCTTGCCGCGCGAGGCGAGATGGGGATTCGACGAGTTGGCTCCATACCCCCACGCGACCGCGGCGATGATGAGGGCGAGCACGGCGAGGATGAGGCCGACAGTCATAACGGCGCCGACGATGACGCGGAGCTGCTCGATGCCGGGAAGTCCTGAACCGTTGGGTGCGATGTCAATCACGGTCTTGCTCCTTGTCTGGGCAGAAACGAACCTGCGTACAAGGTGCACGCGGCGTCCCCGCGATCGCGAACGGACCGTTACAGCTGCTGACCGATCCCGATGAGGAAGTTCATCCATGCAACGCCTGCGCCGGCGAGTGCCGCCGCGCCTACGGCGACGAAGAGACCGGCACGAGATCGCATGGCTGACTGGTAGTTGCCGCTCGATGCAGCGATCGCCCAGGAGACCGCGCAGATCAGAATTGCGAGCACAGCGAAGACTAGGACGTACATCAGGAGAGCACCGACGATCGCGCGAAGGTCGCCCGCGCCTCCGACGGCCCCGAAGTCAGGGAATACATCCAAGACGATCACCTCGCGACTGTCGCGACGCACGTGGAGGCGTCGAATTCTGCAGATTCGAGCCCCGCAGCACGGTGATCGGAGAGCCAGGATGCCGCGTCGATCGCCGGCTGGAAGGAGCCGCCGGGACGGATCTCCAGGTGAAGGTGAGTTCCGGTCGACTTGCCGGCAGAGCCGACATCCGCGATGTGCTGGCCGGCTTCGACTCGCTCGCCCACGCTCACATGGATTCCGGTGGGCCACATATGCGCGTAGGCGGAAGCGACGCGCATCCCGTCGATCGTGTGCTCGATGATCACCAACTGGCCGTACCCGGGAGATGGGCCGGCAAAGCTGACGACACCGTCGGCTACCGCCATGATCGCTGTTCCGTCGGCGGCGGCGTAGTCCGTGCCAGCGTGAAACGCCCGCTGTCCCGTCACCGGATCCGTCCGCCACCCGTAGCCGCTGCTACGAACCCAGGTTCCGGTGGCCAGCGGAAACACGACTCGAGTCGTCTCTGGAACCGATGCGAGCGGAGAGTCGTTCTCTACAGCGCTGACAGCAGGTTTGGTGAGCGCCGCGATGATGGCCTCTGCAACGGGCTGATAGGTCTGGTACCGGTCGGGGAAGGCCGAGCGTTCGACGGCCTGTGCAGCGGATCCGGGGTCTGCTGTCTGCCACCCGGCGATGTCGAGGAGTCCCGCCGGCGACGGATAGTTGGGGCCTTCGGGGCCGCCGAAGAATGCGCGCACTTGGTAGGTCGGGTCCATGAGCTCCGCGACGCTTCCCCATCCCGATGTCGGCCGCATCTGGAAGAGACCGAGGGAGTCGTGGTCGCTCCCGACGCCGTCATTGGGCATGTCGAGCGATGCGGGATGCGCGGCGTTCGCCAGCATCCTCAACGTCGACTCTGTCAGCGCCGCCATCAAGGCAATAAGGACCCCCTGTCGTCCGACCCCGTCGATTCCGCTGCCGACGGTGATGATCGTCGCTGCGTGCGTGAGCTGTCCGCGGCGGAGGGTCACCGACACGCCGTCGCGCGTGACGGCGGTGAGCTTGTCCGGCACCTCGGACACGACCAACTGGCCGGACGTCTGACACGCGGCAAGGGCGGGGGAGAGGAAGACCGGGACGGCAAGAATCCCCGCGAAGGGAAGTACGAGCAATGCCAGCGCCAGGCCGATCGCGAGCTTCTTCATGTCGGTGCCGTCATCGCAGGGGGTTATCGACCTCGGACAGCCGAAGCAGATGGCATTCATCAAAGCTCGGCTCACAGGCGATGAAGAGCGTGAACGCGATCGGCCGGGAGGTCTCCTGCCGGTCGGTACCGACGACGCCTTCCCGATGACGCGTCCCCGAGACTGTGTACGCGATCGTGCCCGGCAGAAGGTCACCTTCGGCGGCTTGGTCGAGGGCGTCGTTCCAGGCTGCCGGGACGGCGACGTCGTCGATCGTCAACCACTGGCGGGTTCCATAGGTGCGCAGCTGCGCCCAGGCATCCGCCGTCGGGAAGTACGACCGCACGTCCGAAGCGAGCGCGGCCGTCTCGAAGCCGGACGGATCGCCCGCGTCGACGATGACCTGTGCGTAGTCGGTCAGCTCGAACTCGGTCGTGTTCCAGGTGATCAGCGCCTCCGCGGCGTCACGAGCGAAGGCTTCAGCGTCCGTTGTTGAGAGAATCGCGGGGAGAGTGCTGCCAGAGGGTGCCGGTGTCGAGACGTCTGGTGCAGACACCGGACCTGTCGGGTCGATCGTCGGCGTCACGGCGCCGGGGGAAGGGGCAAGGACAAGGCCGTAGAGGCCGACCCCGACCAGTGCAGCAACCACGCCGAGTGTCGCCGCGAGCAGGATTACGAGGCGTCGACGATGGGGACGTTGTGTGGCTGCCATCACGCGATCTCCCGTCCGAGCTGCGCGCGTGCGCAGCGCAATTGAGTGAAGAACTCGACCGTGGATGCGAGGGTCTCCTCAAACTGCGCAAGCTGCTCGTTGGTCAGCTCGGTGGCGACGGCCGCGACGTCGAAGTGGATCCACCACTGGTCGAGGTCCTCCCATACGCGCACGAAGGCGCGGACCGGGAAGACATGCGTTGACGCCTTTCGGGCCTTGCGGGCGCTGCGTCCGCGCTTCGCGTCCTTGACGCGTGCGAGCGCCGCGTTCGCGAGCTGCTCGAGTTCGTCCGGCGGCTCAAAGTCCTCGGGTGCTTCGAAATCCTCGATCGTCCGCGGCGTCGGACGAATGACTTCCCGGATCCGAGCGTGGGCGGCGGTGACGCTGCCGCCCTCGTCGATGGTCCGCAGTTCTTGGACCGCCATGTCCCTCACGTCTGGGTCGGTGACGGGACTGGCGACGAGTCGCTGGAGTTCGGCGATCCGATCGAGAGTCGTGTAGGACGCCTTTCCGGTCACCATCAATGCTGCCTGCAGACGGCTCTTCCCTGGCTTGAATTGCGGTGGTGCCACCGTGGCACCACCGTGGTTTCCCCCGGGACCGCCCTCTCGGCTGAACTGTGTCGCCGTCTGTCGGCGCTGCGCGTCCTCGGAGATGTACTCCTTCAACTCGGTGTACAGCGTCGTCGCCTCGGTGGGTGTGAGCGGCTTGTGGAGCACGTTCTCGGCCTGCTCGGCGAGCAGCTCCGCAAGGCGGTCAGAGACGCCGGATCTCACCCAGACCTTGATGGTCTTCTCTCCGAGCTGTTTCAGGGCTTCGAGTCGTCGGGCGCCGCAGACCAGGATGCCCTCGGGCGTCACGGTGACGGGCTGCAGGAGTCCGTCGCGGGTGATGGACGCGGCGAGCTCGTCGATGTCGCCGTACTCCTGGCGGTGCCGATTCCCGACGGTGATCGACGCGATCGATCGTTCGAGCTCGATGTGGCCGATTCTCGCGCTCATGGTCACTGCCTCGCCTTCTCGGCAGGCGCGGAGAGACTGACGGCGAGGACGAGGTCGTCATCCGTCAGCAGGGACCGGAGGGGTTCACCGAGGAGCAGCCGAAGCAGGATGCCGCGACCCGCAGTCGTGCGGGCGACTTCCGGCTCGGGGTTCCCGAGCACCGCGCGCAGAAGCCCGTTCCATGACGCGGAGGACAGGTCAAGGAGTGTGCGGCCGTGGATGTCGCGCCGGAGCGACTCCCAGGCGGTCGCGCGGGAGGACACCTCGCTGAGACGCGCGCAGATGTACTCCATCGCGGTGCGGGCGGGCGTGCGTGGCCAGCCGAGGAGGGTGAGAAACGCGATCGCACTCTCGACGGCCTCGACGATGCCGGTTCCTTCGGGCGAATCCTCCGCCTCGTCATCGCCCCCGAAGGACTCCACGCGCAGCGACGGGTGGTAGTCGCTCAGAGGGTTCTCCCGATCGCTGAACCGCTCGGGGTCGTGGAATGTTGAGAACTCGGGGCGACGTGCTTGATAGACCGAGCACAGCAGTCCGTTCGCGCGCTCCTCGGCGATCATCGTCACCTGGACTGCCCGCGTCACGACCGCCCACGGATCGTCCGCGTTCCGCACCGCGGCCGACCGCATGGCATCGAAAGCGGCGGCCCCGGCATCCCACGGGTCGAGTCCATGCTTGCGCGCCAGCTTCGCGTACCTCTTAACCACGTGCGCCATGAGCTCCGCAGCTTCCCGGTCGTGGCGCCACGCGCCGTGATCCTGGCCGGCGAGGCGCTCCAAGAGCGCGCGAAGCCCCTCCGAGCTATCGAACTCGTGGGGCTCGCGCATCGGCTCATCGCCGTCGCCCATGGCGGATGACGATGAGTCCGCAGCTGACCATGAACGCTGGCTGGCCATGGCAACCCGCTACCGACCGATCCCGGAACGCCGGACCGCGCCGGGCGCATGGCGACCAGCGCCGAACGCGGTCACGGGAGGCAATTGACGCGCCCGGTCACGAATGGCGCGTCGCGTCGCCGCGACACCTTGGGTGGGCAACGCGCGGGCGCGGCGCGTGATGGATGCCTCGAAGTCGATGCCCTGACCCGCGACGCGGCCGGTGACCACTGGCACGAGTTCGGTCGGCCGCATCCAAACGACCTCGCTCCGGACGCGCTCGGATCCTGACAGGCTCAACGGCTGCCGCTCGAGCGAAGGGTCGCCATGCCGCGCGAACTCGGACACCTCGTCGCCGGGAGAGCTGGCGGACCGGCCGGAGCGGGCAGGGTCGTCGCCCGACGCACGGAAATGCACGTCGGGCCGGTTGTCCCGGTCGTACTCGTTCATGGCGTGGCCCCTTTCTGAAGGTCAGGTGTGCCGAGGGTCCCCGCGAACCATCGGCCGACTGTCGACGGGTGGACTCCCGTGGCGCTTGCGATCTCTTTGTTCGACATCCCGCGCTGACGCATCAACGCCGCGATATCTCTACGGTCACCCTTCTCCGGAACATCCGGATGCGGGTGGAGTTGCACGACTTCTGTGGATGACGCATGTACGACGGATGCTGTGGAGGAGTGAGGAATGCGGTACCGCTGGGTGAGCACGACGGTGAGGTGTGTGATCGCGAGCAGGACCAGCGGCGGCACTGCCGCGACGGATGCCGCGAGTACTGGTGGGACGTCGGCGTCGGCAGCGACGATCGCGTGAATGGCATTCGCCGCGACCGAGGCCGCTGCGCCCACCATCAGGAGCATCCACGGGTACCAGGCCTCCCGGCCACCCGCGAGCGCGACGACTGAGACGGTCCCCACGACGATGATCCCGTCGACGATCAGTGGCCACGCCCATGCTTGGTTCGCGGCGATGCCTGACCGATGGGCAAGATCGGCGAGGGCGGTGAATGACAACCAGAAGGCACCGATCGCGATGAACACGGTGCCCACCACCGCCGTCCACACGGCGAGGCGCCCCGACCTCATCTGCGCAGGTTCGGA
Source organism: Stenotrophomonas maltophilia (assembly GCA_016807485.1). Taxonomy (GTDB): domain Bacteria; phylum Actinomycetota; class Actinomycetes; order Actinomycetales; family Microbacteriaceae; genus Microbacterium. Next base: position 32,018 of record JACEFY010000001.1, read on the forward strand.
GATCACGAGATCACGCGTCCCTTCATCGACGGGCCGGTGGCGCGGGTCCGAAAGGCCGGCGTTGCCCCCGCCGCCGTTCGGTACGCGGATCGGATGGTTGTGAGGATCTCGGCCTCGCGAAGGCCGACGTGCGCCGCCGCTGGACCAAGGACAGCTCGGGCGTTGACGTCGGGCACGCCGTTCTCCGCGAGGCGGCACGCCGCCCAATAGAGCGCAGCGTTGCGTTCACCTTCGACCCGGGTGGCGAGCCAAGCGGCGATCCGGTCGGTGTCGACTGCTCGCGGGGCATTCGGCGTCGCGATGGTCAGGGGAGCGGGCTTGGGGTTGAGGAACTGCCGAAGTGCGACTGCGTCGATCGGCACGGCGCCCGCGCGGCCGACACCGATCAACTCGTAGCTGGACCTGTTGCCTTCGAACATCACCCGCGACGGGGGAACGACCACGTAGCCGCCCTCGCCCCGGAAGTCGATGCCACACCGTGCCGCCTGCCACGACGGCTGGAGCCGCTGTGGGTCGGCGGGGTAGTAGGCATGCATGCCCCCGGATGCGGTCTTCACCAGAACCTGCCAGCGGTCGACCAGACCTTCCCGCCGGGCGAGTTCGAAGGGACCGAATCCGCGCACCCGACCGTGAACATCGATGTCGACGACTTCGAGTCCGGAGCGGGAGCCGGTCGGCATCCCGATATTTGCCTCGGGCCATCGCGCCCACCACTGAGTGATCTGCTCGACATCGGAGGTCGCGTCGTGGAAGCCGTGTTGCGTCAGTGGGCGCTTCTCAGCGGCCTTGCACGGAAAGATCGACACCCCGGCGTCAGCGAATCGGGCGGCCCCCTCCGCAGGCGGAAGCCCCAGCACGGATGAAAGCAGCGCTGCCGTGTCCATCAGAGCACCGGCCCTACCGTCGCGGAACGGGAGACGTGTCGCCGATCGGAGACCCTACGGCTGGTGTCACGGGCCGGATCCGTGGGAAGTGCCGTCGTCGACTCTCGCGACAGGCCCGGCGGATCACCTGCTCCCACCTGAGCCGTATGCAGCTGAGAGAGAATCGCGACCGCGGTCAGCCGCACACGTTCACCCGTTGCCTGAACGACCTCGACCGGCGTCTTCCCGTCGACGGAGGTCGCCCACGCCGAGACGTACGGGATCGTGTAGCTCGAGGTGTCGAGCCCGTGTGCCGCGCCGATCATCAGCGCGACAGATTCGGCCTCGACCTCGCCGATTCCCCGATGGAGGGATGCCTCGGGATGATCGGGCCCGTGGAGCTCCACGTGAGCGAGTTCGTGCGCGAGAGTCTTGGCGCGCGCTGCGGGATCGATGTCGCGTCTGACGGCGACGCTCCGAGTGAGGTAGTCGGTCATGCCGTTCGCTCCTCCCAGGTCCCGATCACTGTCGACAAGGCGCAACGAGTACCCGCGTGCGCGCACCAGCGTCGCGAGGCCGTCCCACATCCCCGGCGGTGCCTCACCCGCCAGGAGCCGCGGCCGAGGTTCCTCCGGAATCGGCGCACCGCTGGTCTGCGAGACATCCCAGACGTACGCCGGGCGAACGCCTATCAGGCGCGACTGCACCGCCTCGCCTTGCTGGGGAGCCTCGCGGGGCGCGAGCCTGCGCCACGATTCGGCGACCTGCGGAGTGCCCGAAGCGAATCGGCCGACGACGGGCGCGAGGATCATGTAGCCGGGTTGGCCGCGATCAACGGACCGCCCCAGCGTCAGCCACTGCCGGAAGCCCGCGACGTATGTCGGTGTGGGGGCGGAAACCCTGCCCTGCTCGAATGCCGCTGCATGCTGCATCCAGATGAGCAGGGTGTTGTTGAACGAGCGGGAGCGAAACCGGGCCGCAAACGCGAGAGCGCGGTTCCAGTCGTCGCCCGTCACAAGGTCGGCTACCGCATCAGCAAGCTGAGCGTGCAGCCGGTCGAGCCTTGCCGCTGTGACATCGTCGCCGGATCTTTGGTGAGCCATGGCACGTCCTCTCCTTCGCAGCCGCCTGTGGGGGCTTCATCAGCAGAGGTACGCCGTGACTCACCGTTACGGTCGTCGAGGCGTCGGCGGCAAACGTTGGCGTGCACAAGACGTGTGTGCGTACATAGGTGCAACATACGCTGGATGTGCTGAAATAGATAGCAAACGAGCGCGTTGAGTGTAGCGATAGCCTGTGGACGTGGGTAGACGTTCCCAGGGCGAGGCCGGCGCGTGGTCAATGGACCTGGTGCGCGCGATTTCGACTCTTCGCGACGCGGCAGGCATGACGAATCAGGAACTGATCGAGCGCTCCGAGATGTCGGCGAGCTACTTCTATGGGCGGTTGCGGGGCGCGGCGCCGTTCGACGCGAACGACATCGAGAAGCTCGCTCAGGCTCTGGGGACCCATCCGCACGAGATCTCTCGTGTCGCGGCATCCATCGGCGACGCTCGAGAGATCGAGCCCATCCTCGACGCGGACGCGACGGAACTGGCGCGCAGGTTGTCAGCGGTATCGCGTGCGCCCCGCCTGGACGGATCCGCGTTCGATGTCGACGGACTTGTCAGCGAACTCGCCGAACGTGGAGTCGCGTTGGAGCGTGACGAGTGGGCAACTATGCTCGCGGGGGACTCGAGCGCACCTATTCGTGTGAGGGTGCTTGAAGGCGTCGGGGCTTATGCTGGCGTCCCGACCGCATACCTGCTCGACCTGGATGATGCTGCCGCAGTGGAAGCCGCGGAGGCGAACTTCGAGTTCCGCGAGGCGCTGAAGGCATCCGGAGCGGACTCCGTGTCAGCGCGAGCCGTCGGTGAAATCTCGCCCGCCGCGCTGCGCGCGATTGCACAGACCCTTCGTTCGATCTCTGCGCAATAAAGTATCCACCTGACCTCGACTGCGCATCGGCGTACAGTGGGGACCATTCGAGCGATCGCTGTGTCGAGATCGTGATCGGAGGTCAGGCGTCATGAGCTACCGCGCTTCTCGAGATCATGAAGAGTTGCGCGCCCGCGCTGAGGCCCAGCTCGAACGCCTCGACCTCTCAGCTGATGTCGAACTGGAGGACATCGTCCGCCAAGTCGCCAGGGCGACCGGCAAAAGGATTGACGTCGAACCCGTCGGCGACCGCGACTGGGAGAACATCACCGGCTTGGTCCTGTTGACGGCCGACTCGGCGAAGATTCTGGTGCGCAAGTCCGACCCTCGCTGGTACCAGTTCCACACGGTGCTGCACGAGCTGTCGCACGTCATGTTCGAGCACGCCGGATGCGCGACACTGCCCGTCAAGCATCCCGGATCACGTCATGTACGCGCCGGTCAGACCGTGCTCGCGCGAGGCATCGTCACCCCGGACTTCGAACTCGACCTGGACTTCGCCGACATCGAACTCGTGATCGAGGCCGAGGCCGAGAAGTTGTCACAGCTCCTATCACGGTTGCTCCTTCAGCCTCGCCACGGGCACGACGAGGCGGTGTTCGGCTGATGACGCTCAGCATCGAGGCTGTCGCGTTCCTCGCGCTGCTGGTGCTCACGCTCATCCGGCTGCCGTCCGCCATCCGCGAGCCCTCGAGCAGGCTTACCTGGATCGCTACGATCACGGGACTTGCAGCCGTGTTCATGGTCGGAGTGGTCGTTCCGTTGCCGATCGTCGACGGCTGGCTCGGCGGAACGAACGTCGCGAACCTCATCCAGAACGTCCTCGCGACGACGGCATTCTGGTTCGTCATGCAGGCGGCTCTCACGCTCGACGGCAGCAGGTTCAAGCCGCGCAGCCTCTGGGAGCTGCCCGCGATGTACCTCTCCTTCACCATCCCGTTCCTGCTGATCGTCGACCGTGGATCGACGACGGATGAGTTCATCAAGGAGACCGCCGATCAGCTCGGGTTGTGGGCGTACGCATCGCTCTACATGGGATGCGTCGTCCTGATCATGATCCGGACGCTCCGCGGAATCCGCGGTCGAAACCCGCGGCCGTACATCCTCATCCGCATCGGAGCGTGGGCGATCCTCGGGGCAAGTCTCATCGAGATCGTCTACTTGAGCCTTCGCGTCGCCGGTCTCGGGCGGACGCGGTCCGTCGAAGCTGTCGGAGCGCTGTTTACGATTCCGTTCTACGGGGGAGTAGTGCTGGTGTGCGCCGGCATCATCGTGTTCGCCGTCGCCCGTGCAGGTCGGAGGTCGATGAATGCAACCCTCGGACGTCTCCTCGCGAAGGCGAGCGTCCACCGCGGGATGATCGTGAAGCCCATTCCTGACGAGGATCCCGTGCACGAGACATACCGTCTGGCCGTCCGTTTGACCGACGTCGCCAACAGTCAGGAGTTGACCAAGCGCGAGCGAGTCCTCCTGCGCGCAGCGACCGAGATGCTCGATAGACAGATGCGAGCGCCAGCGGTAGTGCGGATGTCGAGTGCCGCGGGGGCGGTGAGTGCACCTTGAAGGTAATCGGCATTGTTGCCGCGGTCGTTGGCGTGCTCGCAGCGGCGGCCGCTCTAGTGATCCGGATGCTGGCACGCCGCGTTGTCGGTACGAAACCTCGCCGCAAGACCGTGACCGTACATGGCATCGGCGGCGACGCAATCGAGCTGCCACGGAGCGAGCTCACAATGGCCCATGGGAACTATGGCCTTTGGTTCGGGGAAGGATTCGAGCACCACGCGCTGATCGGATCCGTGGTTTCGGCGGATGGTGATCGCGTCACCCGACGCGTGCTCAAGACCACCTCTCCAATCAGCCCGCAGCCATTCGAAGCTCAATGGACCGGCCACACCATGAGCGGGCCTGCCGAAATCGATCCCAACTGGGGGGACGTGACGGTGCCGTTGCGCGACGGCGCTTCGGCACCGGCATGGCTCTTCCGTGGCACCTCCCTCGAGACGCCGTGGGTTATACACATCCAGGGCATCCGCACCTCAAGACTCGTAGCGCTGCGCTCCGTCGAGGTCGTGCAGAGCGCAGGTCTGACTTCGCTAGTCATCACCTACCGCGGGTCGGGGGATGGGCCGCCGGCGTCCGCCTCGACCCTCGGGCAGCGCGAGTGGATGGACCTGGCGGACGCGATTGCGTACGCGCGTTCCCGCGGAGCTACGTCCGTGTACGTGGTTGCGTGGTCGATGGGCGCGGGGCTCGCGCTCGAACTGCTGCGCCACGATCCTCAGGCGTTCGACCGACTTGCGTTGATCGCCCCCGCCACAAACTGGCCAGCGATTATTCGACACGGAGTGAAGCGTGCTGGGCTCCCCGAGTTCGTCGCAACCGCCGTGATCTCGGCGCTCGGATCCCGCGTGGGGAGTCGATTGGTGGGCACACCGATCCCGCTGGACTTCGACCGGCTTGATTGGTCGGGGAGCGGCACTATTGGGCCGCCCACGCTTGTCGTGCACTCGGACGGAGATCACGAGATACCTTTTGAGCTCTCGAAAGAGTTCGTCCGATTGCATCTCGAGGCCGCCTTGGTGCAAACGGCACGCTCTCCGCATGGGTGGGAGGTCAATTCGGACCGCGACCACTTCGTGAGCGCCGTGGCCGCATGGTTGGCGAACTCGTCGGAACGCGACGTCCGGCGATGAACTGCCAATCACCCGCTGTCAGCGATTGCTCTGCGGGCACCAGGCGAAGGTGGTTGTTAGCAGATTGCTTAACAATGGATATCACGGATCGAGCCGGCGCCCGAGGATTCCGATTGCGCAGTCGTCCTTCGTCGCGTTCCTGATGTTGATGTTCACCAGCCGCCGCAATCGCTTCTTGTAGTCAGAGGTCTTGCTCTGGCCGCCCGGCGCCGTGCCCACCGCGTCAATGAGCTTCGCGCACGCACCGGCCAGCTCGCCGGTCCTTGGGTTGTACAGGCTGTCCGCTGTCCCGTCACTCATGAGGATGAATCCACCGACACCGTCCAGCGATCCTCGAAACAATCGCATTGATTCGAGTGCACCGGAGGATGTGACGAACGTCGTTTGGTTCGCAAACTCGGTATTGTCGGGCCCCGAGATGAGCCTCAGCCCACCGTGCTTCAGGTAGCCCACGACGCCGTCACCGACATGAGCGCCGAGAAACGTATCGCCGGACACTGCTACGCAGAGGAATGTCGTGGCCAGATCCGCAGACGAGACGCCCCGCCGCTCGGCAACGGATGTGACTTTGGCGGCTAGTCGGCTGAGCAAATCCACCTTGACCCAGACGCCGTCGCTGGACGCCGCGTAATCGGCGAAACGCTCAATGAGTACGGCGCATCCTTCGTCAACGACCGCTTGGGCGCCCAGTTGGGAGTGTGATGCGGAACCCGCTCCGTCGGCCAGGCAGAGGACTTGGACCCCGCTACGAGACAGATACTTGGTCCGGTCTTGCACAGGCGTTCCGTCCCGGAGGTGACCGTGCCCCCGCGCCTGGTAATGAAACTCCTTGAACAACTAAAGTTCCGCCCAGCCGGCAAGCCCTTCGAGGTCGAGCTTGACGCTGTCACCGGGAGTCGAACGCGACACCCGAGAGACCGACCGAGAGAGCCACTCAAAGAACTCTTTGAACTTGAGTCCGTCAAGACGCAACGGTGGACGGTTCGGGCTGAACCGCGCAAGCGTCTTCATGTCGGCTCCGCCTCCGATGCCAATGGGAAACACCGTGAGCTTCTTCGCCTCGACCAGATCGACTACCCGTCTGACGGCGAGGTCGATGTTGTCAGTCGGCGCGCCGTCAGTCATGAGCACCAACCATGGCTGGTAGTACAGCACGCCGCTGCCAGAGTAGGTCGCTTTCCGCTTCTCCAGAGTGTCGAGCGCAAGGTTGACACCAGCACCCATGGCGGTTGTCCCGCTCGCCGTCAGAGCTGAGATCCGCTGAAGTCGCTCGATGCTCGCGAAGTCGTGCACGAGTCCGGCGGACGAGTTGAACTCCACGATGTTGATCTCCGCTGAGTCATGGGCATCGTCATCCTCGTCGATCGCGTCGTAGAACAGATTGACACCGCGGATGAGCTCCTGGATCGGCGAACCGCTCATCGAGCTGCTCGTATCGAGGCAGAGTGAAACGGGTACGCGCGGGGTCGGGTTGTCGACGAGGTCGTCGGCTCCGATGTTGAGTCGTGCCATAGTGCAGTCCTTTCGTGAATCTGTTGTTGCTAGCTACCGGTGAACCACTTCCCGAGCCGCGCCCAGAAGCCCACCTTGGGCTGCGCGGTCGGCTTTGAAGCGGAGGCACCCACGCTGCCCCGGGGCGCGCGTGGCGGGGTCGGAATACAACCAGCCGGGTAGTGCCCGCCGGCGCCGGTCTTATGTGTTGTGGGCACCGCTCTGCCGTTCCGCTGGTGCCATTCCACGTTTCCGTATGTGATGAACGGCTTCTGGCATCGAGCGCAGAGTCGAGACGGATCGAGCGTGTTGGCTCGCGCGTGCCGTTCGTCGTCCTTCTTCGCGCACGAAGGGCACCGACCGTACCGCAGTTGGCTCTTCGGGAAGCTAAGGCCGCAGTCTCGACACGGAGCGGCGATGGGTCGGGAGGCCGCGACCCGACCCGGCTGTTGATCGCGGCACTTGTTGCACTGGCTCGGGACGAAGTACTCCTGGGTGTCGTCGCTCCAGATCCCGGCGATGGCGTTCGTACGTCCGCAAGTCGGGCAGTCCTGAATGGGGGTGTCTTGTTTGAATGCCTTGTTTCGGATCGGGTAGACGTCGTTCGACATTGGGTCGAAGCTCATCCGACTGTTCGCCAGATAGGACCTGTATGCGATGAACGCTTCGAGCCACTCCGCGGCGGTCGGGCGATTCTTGTAGCGCCTGCCTTCGCGATGGAACGTGTGCCAGAAGAGATCCTTGACCGGCTTGTGGATGTGACTCCACATGTACTTCCAGTCGCCGTCCGGTTGGTCCTTGTTGTTGCGGTTCTCGTATTGGAAGGCGAAGTTCCCCTCCTTGATCAACTGCACAATGTCTCCGTCGGTACCCGTTCGGATATATGGGAACTGTCCGGTCATGACAATCATGAAAAGCATCGTTGCGACAGCGAAGAGTTCATCCTCAATCGTGCGCAGGTCGTCGGAGTACGTCTTGCCGAGCATGGCGGGTGAGGTGAACATTGGGGTGCCGACAGGGCAGGGGTATCCCTCGAGCTGCCAGGAGTCGGCGTCGATGATGAAGACGTTCTTCCCTTCATCGATCATGAGGTTCTTTGGGTTGATGTCGCCGAGGATGACGTTCATGGAGTGCAGATACTGGACCTTCTCCAAGAACGAGATACAGATGTCGACGAGGTCGGACTTCTTCCACGTAGGGAACTCGCGCTCGAACTTCCGCTTGTTGAAGATTGTTCGTTGAAACTCCCGCCCGCTTGCCTTCGGCATCATGTATCCGACGAACTCGCCCTGACTGTTCTGGACTACCGCGGACGGAATGCAGAGGCCCTTCGCGCGGACTTTTCGGCTTAATAGCAGCTCGATCTTCTCCTTGCGGTGGCGGGTGAGGTGGTCCTTGTCGAAGATCTTGATCACCGTGCTTCGATCTGCCTCGTACACGGTCCCCTCCCCGCCTTCGCCAAGCAGCGCACCTATCGCGAGCGAGCCACTGCGGTCCGCGGATGCCCAAGTGACCTGGTCGCCCTGCCTCGGAAGTGCAGAGAAGGCGATTGGAGTGTCGCGCGGCTTGAGCTTTGCCGTCGCAGAGAACGGGTTGGTTGGTGTTGCTGCGGCAGCAGTGCGTCGCGGCGCCGAGGACGCCGACTTCGCGGCTCTGGGGCCAGGCTTGGCGCTGGGTTCCTTCAGGCCGAAGGCCTTGCGGAAGTCATCCAGAATCGGCTTCAGCGCCGCGACTTCGGACTCGTCCTTGAACGTGCCAGTTCCCTCAGCAATGTGTGCAGAGTGGCGCTTGTACTTGCGGAATCCACGCTCGAAGAGCGACTCGTCGGAGTCGACCTCGAGGTCGCCATCCTTCGTGAGAACTCCAACGAGAAGGGGCTTAGCGAGGCGGTGCGCGAGGAGGCGAATCCGCAGCTTAATGGTGATGTCATGGGTGAGCAGGCACATCTCATATGTGCCGGCAAATCGTTCGAAGAGCCTCAGGAAGAGGTCGTCAGCGTAGGGGTTGGTGTCATCGCCGAGGTTCTTGCGCACCAGACCGACTTTGCTCGCGCTCTCGAGGAACGTCAGCGCAGCAGCTGCCTTCTTGATCGCTTCGGCGCGTTCTGCAGTCTCACCAGTGGGGTCGATCCGGCTCTGCTTGGTGAGTTCGCCCACAACCTTCGTCGGCACGATCACGGCGCTTCCATTCGCGAGGATTACGCTCTGCCCGCGCTCGAAGAGGCGCTTCAGCCCTCCAGCGCGGCGTGCATCCGTGTCCATAAAGACGTTCGTGTCGATGAACAGCCGTCGGTTTGGCTGCAGGAACTCGACAGGGTCGAGGAGCTGGTGCTCGATTGCTGTGGACACTGCGCGTGCTCCATGTGTCTGAATAGCCAGGACTTCGGGGGCGGACGCGTGTGACTGTGCGGCGCCCGATGGTCGACCGAGTCGGGCACCGCCTCGTGGGCCGCGATCGTTGGGGCCACCAGAAGTCGCGCCGTCCTCGGTGCGGTGCTCTGACCAGGCGAGTCGCTCCTGAAGCAATGCGACTGAGAGGACTGGGGGACTCCCGTACCGAGAGTCAATGACGAGCGCTTCAATCTCGTCACCGACTGACAGAGCTTGGCGCGGCTTCCTCCCGGCCTCGACAGGCAGTTCGTTCAAGGGGATGCGCCCTACTGTTCCGAGCCCGAGGTGGACGAGAACGTCGTTGCCGCTGACGTCCGCCACAACTCCCGTTACAACCTGGCCCTCGTCGGCGAAGTAGCCTCCCGCCGAATCCGAGGCGTCGCCGGCAGGGTCATAGACCCACCGACGGTTGGTGTAGTCGTAATACCAGCCTTCCGGGTCATCCCAGCCTTCGGGTTCATCCTGGTGGGACCAGTGGCTCTTGCCGTGCGGCGCGCTCATTGCGCGTCGCCGAACGAGATGTTGCTACGGAACTCGGTGAGTGCTTCAGCCGCCTCCTCATGCTCCTGTTGGCGTTCCCGCTGATACTTCGCAATCGCACGCATGGGAATTCGACGATGGCTCCCGACGCGGATATGTTCCACCGTGCCCGCATCGACGAGCTTCATCAGGGTGGGTCGTGACATGCCAAGCATTGTCGCGGCCACTGTGCTCGTGAAGAGATCCTTGGCGGGAATAATGACGGCTCCAGTTGAGTGTTCGGCCTCGAGCAACTCCAGCACCCTCTCAGCGCTCCGACGCGTCAGGTTGAGCGTCACAGTCACCTCGTCCGGCGACGCTTCCAGAGCGTCACGCAGCGCCTGGATGTCGTCGGGAAGAATCTCTGACATGGTCACCTCCAAGTGCAGCAAGTGGATCTAACTGAAATAACTGTAGCCAAGTGCTGTAAGTGAAGTCAATAGTCAGGCTGAGAACTACGAATTGGTTCCACGAAAACGAGATCGTTGCAGGTAGTCGGTCCCGGCGCCGGCCGATCGAGTGGCTTCTGACCACACCCGATCATTACGCCTCGTCCATCCAACGAGAGTCCACACGTCTTGCAGATCGAGGGCCGTGCCCGCTGGCGCGGGCCCGGCTGCACCACCTCTCGTACAGAGGAGAGGCGGTGCCAGGTGTCGGTCTCGATGCGGGTGATGAGCGCGGGGGATGGGTACAAGTACCTTCTCCACACCGTGGCCGCGGCCGACGGCGAGCGGCCGCTCTCCACCCCGCTCACCCGCTACTATGCCGAGGCTGGCACACCACCAGGCCGCTGGCTCGGGAGCGGACTACCGGGGCTGGCCGACGGCAGGATCGACGCGGGCTCACGTGTGTCCGAAGCGCAGCTCGAGCTGCTCCTGGGGATGGGTCGAGACCCCGGCACCGGCGCCCCGCTCGGCCGGGCGTATCCCGAGTACGCGGTATCCGAGGCGAGCCCGGACCAACGGGTCACAGACACGCCACCGCCATCTCGCCGCCGTGCCGTCGTCGGCTACGACTTCACGTTCTCACTGCCCAAGTCGGCGTCGGTTCTTTGGGCGGTGGCCGACGCCAGCACTCAGGCCACAATCGCCGCTGCGCACCACAAGGCGATCGGCGACGTGCTCGCCTTCATGGAGCGCGAGCTCGCCGCAACCCGGGCCGGCGAAGTGGGGCGTGATGGTGCCGTCGCGCAGGTCGAGGTGACTGGGCTGATTGCCGCGGCGTTCGATCACTTCGACTCCCGCGCGGGCGATCCGCAATTACACACGCACGTCGTGGTGAGCAACAAGGTACGCACTGTGTTCGACGGCAAGTGGCGGTCGCTCGATGGACGTCCGCTGCACGCGGCGACTGTTGCGCTGTCTGAGCTGCACACAGCCGTGTTTGCTGACCACCTGTCACGTGCGCTCGGCGTCCGATGGGAACAGCGCGAGCGCGAAGCCGACCGCAACCCGGTGTGGACGATCACCATCGTTCCCGAGCATCTCGTTGCCGAGTTCTCATCCCGGTCGCGCCACATCGACATCGAGAAGGACCGGCTCATCGACGAGTACGTCGCCACCCACGGCCGCGCGCCGTCAAAGGTGACGATCATCCGTCTCCGTCAGCAGGCGACGCTCGCGACGCGTCCCGAGAAGCAGCTCCGTTCTCTCGTCGACCTCACACACGAGTGGCGCGCACGCGCCAGCCGGCTGCTCGGCCGCGACCCAACAGCCTGGGCGCGCGCCGCGGTGAGTCGCCAGGACGCCCCGAAGCCGCTACGTGCCGAGGACATCGAGCGCAGCATCCTGAACCAGCTCGCCGACCACGTGGTCGAAGCGGCAAGCGAGCGCCGCTCGACGTGGACCCGCTGGAACCTCTACGCCGATGCTGCGCGCCAGACGATGGGTTGGCGCTTCGCCGCCACCGAGGACCGCGAGGCGATCGTGGGCATGATCACGGATGCTGCGGAGCAGCGCTCCACGCGCCTCACGCCACCCGAGCTCGCGGTCTCGCCCGCCGAGTTTCGACGTGCCGATGAGGCGAGCGTCTTCCGCCCGCGCAACTCCGAGCGCTACTCATCGATTGCGCTGCTGGATGCGGAGGATCGGCTGCTCGCCGCGTCGCACGCGACGGATGCGCCGGTGGTCAGCGTGGCAACTCTCGAACGCGCCGAGCGTGCGCGCCGCAATCACGGGATCGTGCTCGGTGACGACCAGCGCGCGGCGCTCCACGCGATCGCAACCTCCGCACGCTCACTCGACCTGCTGATCGGCCCGGCCGGCGCCGGCAAGACCACCGCGATGCACGCACTCCGCCTGGCGTGGGAGCACGAGTACGGCCGCGGCTCAGTCATCGGGCTCGCACCATCGGCAGCGGCCGCACGCGAACTCGCCGACGACCTCGGTATCGCGACCGAGAACGCCGCCAAATGGCTGCACGAGCACAGCCAGGGACGCGCAACCGTGCGCGCATCACAACTTGTCATCATCGACGAGGCATCCCTCGCCGGCACGCTCACACTCGACCGCATCAGCACGCTGGCGATGCAGGCAGGTGCGAAAGTTCTCCTGGTGGGGGACTGGGCGCAGCTGCAGTCGGTCGACGCCGGCGGCGCGTTCCGGATGCTCGTCGAAGCACGCGCCGATGCTCCTGAACTCGCCGACGTGCACCGCTTCCGCAATGCGTGGGAGAAGGAGGCGTCCCTCGACCTGCGCAACGGGCGACTGCGAGCCCTCGACGCGTACGGCGCGCACGACCGGATCGTCGGTGGCGACGCCGACGCGATGGCGGATGTCGCGTACAGCGCCTGGCTCCGAGACATCGCGGAGGGCATGTCGTCGGTTCTCGTCGCCGAGACAGGCGAGGCGGTCGCCACGCTCAACCGACGGGCGCGCGCCGAACTCATCCTCACCGGCGTCGTGGAGGTCTCGGCCGAAGCGCCCCTGCGGGATGAGTCCGCAGCATCCGTCGGTGATCTCATCATCACCCGGAAGAACGACCGCCGCCTACGCTCGGGACGGGACTGGGTGCGCAACGGCGCCCGATGGAAGGTTGTCGCCGTTCGTCGCGACGGCTCGCTGCGCGTACAGAACACCGACCGCGCCGGCGCTCGACCGATCACGCTGCCGGCCGGCTACGTGGCCGAGAACGTCGACCTCGGTTATGCGGTGACCGCCTACCGCGCGCAGGGGATCACGACCGACACCGCGCACGCCGTCGTCGAGCCCGGAACGACGCGCGAGAACCTGTACGTCGCGATGACGAGGGGGAGAGCCTCGAACACCGCGTACGTGGTCGTGTCGCGCCCCGACGACAATCACTCTGCTCGGCATCCGGGTGAGCGTCCGGATGCCACGGCCCGCGACATTTTCGCCGGCGTGCTCGCACACGTCGGCGCCGAGCTGTCGGCACACGAGACGGTCGCCGCCGAGCAGGAGGCCTGGGGATCGATCGCGCATCTCGCCGCCGAGTACGACACGATCGCTGTGTCCGCGCAGCGGTCACGGTGGACGAAGCTCGTTCACGCCTGTGGTCTGCCCGTTGATCTGGCCGAATCGGCGATCGAGTCGGATGCCTTCGGCGCACTGACTGCGGGCCTTCGCCGCGCCGAGGCCCTCGGTCACAACGTTGAGATGCTTCTCCCGCGGCTCGTCGCCGCGCGTGGATTCGAAGACGCTCAGGATGCCGCGGCCGTGCTCCACGAGCGGCTTGAGCGGGTCCTCGCTCAGCCAACGAGCGGCAGCTCGCGGGGGAGTGGGCGCAGCCTGATCGCTGGCCTCATCGCAACGGCGATGGGGGAGATGGATGCCGAGATGCGGCGTGCCCTCGACGAACGGGCCCACCTCATCGAGGAGCGCGCGTTGGCACTCGTCGAATCTGCAGTGGCATCGGGGGAGAGGTGGGTCGCTTCGCTCGGACGCGTCCCCGCTGAGCGGGCGCGAGCAGTCGCCTGGCGGCACGAGGCGCGCATTGTTGCCGCGTACCGTGACCGGTACGGCGTTCTCGAGGATGACGCGCTCGGCGCTCCCGCGACGTCTCCGAACCAACGAATGGATGCGGCGGCCGCAGCCGTGGCGCGGGATCGAGCGATCTGGCTGTCGCGGGCGGATGCTCCTACACAGCCGCAGCGGGCATCCGCGCGGACGCGGCCTATCCACAGCCTGTAGCGGATGGTCCTATCGACGCCGGCGGGCTGGGCGTACCCTGAGCGCAACCGCAAGCCCCGCCTGAAGGAGAGGCCAGGCCGATGTTCCAAGTGCTGATCGCATTCGTGAGCCGCATCTATGTGTTCTTTCAGCGCACGATGCCGACGAACATCCTCATCCGCGCCACCCACACCCGGCGCGGGCTGAAGTGGGGCGTGCCCACGATGCTCCTCGCGGCGGTCTACATCGTGATCGCCGCAGCGCTCGCGCAGTGGGTGGCTGGCGGCGCGCCAGGTTGGATCAACCTGCTCGTGGTGGTGTGCTTGTGGAACGCGCTCAAGTTTGTGGTGAATGGGCCGATCACGCTCGCCCGGCTGGTACGTGTTCGGGCGCTGGAGCGGCGTTACCGCGAAGCTGGCGTGCAGTCGAACGAGACTGTTTCGGTGGGCTAAGACCTCGAGCCGCTGGCATGGCGTCGGCAGACCATTGCAGGGTTCGGTAGCCGTCCGCCCAGCGGTCAGGAGGTACGCGTATCACGCGAGCGGAATCTGGGCCTAGGACGAGGCGCATGCCGAGGGCCCTCGGGGGCCGTCCGTGATCGACGCGCAAGGACGACCCACCCAAGTCGGAGCGCTAGTCGTCAGAGTTCGACCCGAGCTCCTCTTGTCCGCGCACCGCGCTCGCTGCGCGGAGCAAGAGTGCGGCAGCCACTCCGCGGCAGAGTTGCGGGAGTCCGAGCTTGCTCGCCATCTGGGCACAGGCCTCGCGCCGACCAGTATCCTGCAGGAGAACGCCGAGGCCGACTCCGGCGCCAGCGCCGAGGAGCCCGAGCGCGAGAAGGACGCCCGCGTTGCCGGAAGCGCCGGAAGTGATAGTCGTGTCAGTCACTGTGTGGTTCCTTTTCTTAGGCCGCGCGCCATGCGCGGATCGAGGTGAGGTGAAAGCCGCCGTTACAGGCGGGTTCCGGACACTTGTAGATGCGCGCTTCGGTGCGCGCGCTCGAGCCGAAGTTCTGAAGGTCGGCGCTTCGCTGCCAGCGGCAGCTACCGAGCGCTTCTCTCGCAGACGTCCGGTCGCGGTAGCGGGTCTTCCCAGTTGCCGGGCAGACGGTCTTCGTGTGCTGTCGGATCGTGGAGATCGCCCGTCGCTGCTGCCTCGTTCGCGAAGGGGCGGCGATGGTCGTGATTGATTCGTGTCCCATGGTTTGGTCCTCTCTCGGGATGCCTGGAAGTGGCATGGCTCCATGACACGCTCAGGTATCCGAGGTATCCAGCGAGGCGATACCTCGCGGTACCTCGGGGCGGAGAACACACGCTTGCGCTCGGTCGCGGGGGAATCGCACCCGGCTGGCAAGATCGAGGCGTGGAACACGGGGCCGGGCTCACGCTCACCAGCGAGTTGTTGATGGCGCTCGACGTAGAGGCGGAAGACGGACGCGTCTGCTCCCCGGAGGTCGTGCTGGCCGCTTGCTTGCATCGGCTGGCGGTTGGGCTCGGTCTCGCACGACGGTGGGATGCGCCTGATCACAGCGTGATTCGGCACGCTGGGCTACCAGCGCCGGCATTCGAGCTCATGGCGCATTACTTCGGTTCCAGTTCAGGTGGTCTTGATGACGAGGCTGTTCGAGATGGGCTCTGCGCGGCACTTGACGTGGTCGCCCGCGACCCTCGCGCTCTCAAGGCCGTCGACCGCAACCAGCTACTGACCGGTGAAGGCTTGCTCCAGTTCGCGCAGATCTACTGGAATCTCGATGCGGACGGGGAACGGCATGGGCTTCCAATCCCGACCGGACAGAAGTTGTCGAGCAAGCGGCCGGCGTCGATGAAGGTCCCTGGTGCCGACCTTGACTACGCCAACCTGACGCTCAAGGAGCGGGCCGATCGCACGCCCGGATACTCCCGCGCTGCCGGGGCGTTCTATAAGCGCGGTGCCCGCCTCGTCGCCGTCGTGAGCACGCAGATTGCGAAGGACGCGACGTCACCATCCGCGCCGGGTGCCAGCTTGTTGGCAACGAGGACAGGCCGTAGAACGAAGTGGTCGATCGTGTGGCCAATTCCGCCGTCGCGCGGCAATGCACGCGCAGCGGAGTCGCACTCGAAAACCGTCAAGCGGCGGGTGGATCCGATAATCGCCTCACTCCGGCAGCTGCGGCGGCAAGCCGCGAATGAGGGCAAGCTGAGCGACGCATCGATCCTCTCGCTGTCCATCATCCGCATGCTGCAAGACCGGTCTGAGCGAAGGCCGGGCGACCTGGAGTCGGTGCTCGTCGATGAATACCTCCTCACAGGCGCCACGTTGCTGATGGCCGATCGAACGGACGAGGCGCTGAGTCACTTCGAGGACGCCGCACGGGTGAGCGAGACACTCCTTGACCTCAAGCCGGATCATCTGGCACACAAGGCGCAACTTGCAGCGGCACGCACCCTCACTGGTGTCACCCAATTCCGGGCCGCAAGGCCTGCCGAAGCGGAATCCGCCCTGCTAGACGGAACAAGACTCTCGCAGGATCTCACTGACGAGGACGCGACGAATGAGGATTTGCTCGCGCTGTCTCTCTCGACCCGGGGGATGCTCTATGTGATGGAGGGACGAGACGGAGCGAGCGAGCCCCTGCACCGCGCGCTGAAGATCGCTCAGAAGCTCGCCAAGCGGGCCCCGGACGAGGCGACGACGCAGCTTCAACTGGCGCACACACTTCTCATGCTGGGCATGTCATATGTCGCCTCCGAGGACAATCAGCTCGCGGAGGATGCCTTGGGGCAGTCGCTTGCGCTCGCAGAAACACAGCTCGAAGACGACGCCGATAACCGCGTGGCGCAGATTCTTCTCGGGACCGACCTTGCATCGCTCGGGAGTATCTACCTATTTTCGGATCGGGAGGGAGAGGCGGAGCGAGTCCTGGCTCGAGCCATCCCCATTCTCGAGCGCCTGATTGGTCAGCATCCCGACGAGGGGACCCAGCTGACACTTGCAGGCGCGCTTCACAACCTTGGGCTCGTTTACGCCGTGACGGAGCGGGCGGAGAAAGCTCTCACCTCGTTCGGCGATGCCGTGAAGGTCTCTCAGCGACTCGTGGAGAACGCCCCGCATCCCGGTGCACAGTCTTCACAGATGTCGCGAGCATCGACGTTCCTCGGGAGCGCGAACTTCTACCTCGCGCTCATCCTCCTCGATCAGCATCGTGTGGGCGAGGCCGAGGCAGTGCTTGTTGAAGCCATCGCAATCTTCCAGAGCCGACCGACTGACGCCGGCGACCAGCAACTACTCGTTGCCGCGCTCGATTCCTTGGTCGACTTGTATGTCGAACAAGGGCGTGACGCCGAAGCCGACGAAACGCGCACGATTCTCCGCAACCTCGGTGATCAGAGCTCCGGTAGCGCCGCGACTCTCGCCTGACTCGGCGGAGGGTGTGCGGCGGCGCCGGAGTCTCTTCGCCGTCGGCCTCGCAGACGTATGCCGGCCGTCGGGGGTAGGCACGGGACTCGAGGTGGTGACCCGCTGAGGCGCGTCCGCAGTCACAGATACTCTGAGCGCAGTAGATCCCACCTGGAGAGCCCGGATGCAGACGTACCTCGCGACAGTTGGCGTCGCCGCGAAGCAGTTCCTTGCCGCGAACTTGCACAGTCTCGGTGATGACTGGTGGAGCCGGGGGGTGGTGAGCGCCCTGAGTTTTCCGCAACGGCAGCTAGCAAGTGAGCGAGGATGGACAACACTCGACGACCTCGACCTCGCGGCGCTCCTTCGTGTGATCGACCAGAACTGGGATTACTTCCGCACGAAGAAGCTCGTCTCGTATGACGCACGGAATTGGTTAAAGGAAACTGCGAGTATCCGTAATCGCTGGGCGCATGCGGCACCGGGGGAGCGGCGCGACCCGAAGGGAGAGTATCGGGATCTCGACACTCT
Organism: Stenotrophomonas maltophilia; assembly: GCA_016807485.1. Taxonomy (GTDB): domain Bacteria; phylum Actinomycetota; class Actinomycetes; order Actinomycetales; family Microbacteriaceae; genus Microbacterium. The sequence goes on from JACEFY010000001.1 coordinate 49,987, forward strand.
CGCCCTGCTTGCTGAAGCGTTGACCGGTCCAAGCGCCGAGACGGCGACACTCAAGCGTGCCCGGGATGAAGCTCTCAGTTCCATTCAGGGATCCAGCGATCGCCCACAGCGGGAACCTAAGCCAGCTGCGGACGAGTGGCTTGCCCCGGGAGCCATGGTTCGCCTCATCGCGCGCCCGCAGTCGATCGGTGTTGCAACCCTTGTTCTTCCGGGCTCGACGGAGCGGCAGGCAACCGTCTTCCTCGACGGTGCGTCGCAGTCTTTCTACGAATCTCAATTGGAGCCGCACGAAGAAGCGACGGTCGACACTCTGTCTGCGGATCGCATGCGTCTGAGCATCACGGCGTCCGAGTTGCTTAACCCGGCGACGAGCCGTCTGTACTCCTTCAACTCCGGCCGCATCGACTACGAGCCGTATCAGTTCCGTCCAGTGATGAAGATGATCAACGCTGATCGGCCGCGGCTGTTGATTGCCGATGACGTTGGTGTTGGAAAGACGATCGAAGCTGGCCTGATCATCAAAGAGCTTCAGGCGCGACAACCACTCGAATCTGTCCTCATCATCTGCCCCAAACCGCTGGTGGTTGAGGGAAAGTGGCGAGCGGAGCTCAAGCGCTTCGACGAAGACTTTGTGGAGCTCGATGCCGCCACACTCCGGCACTGCATCGACGAGACGCGCCTCGAGGGCGTTTGGCCACGCAGGTATCGGAAGGCGATACTCCCATACTCACTTCTCGACGAGCGGCTGTTGCTTGGCGATCTCCAGGCCAAGCCAAAGCGCTTCGGGTTGACCTCACTGCTGCCACCGGTGAAGTTCGATCTGGTGATCGTCGACGAGGCGCACCATGTCCGCAACCGCGACACGTGGCGACATCGAATCGTTGAGCACCTGATGCGCTCTGCGGAGGCCGGCGTCCTGATTTCGGCAACCCCGGTCCAGACGGGCAGCAACGACCTGTTCACGCTGCTGCGCTTGTTGCGTCCGGATCTGATGCTGACCCCGGCGGACTTCGATCGCATGCGGGAGCCAAATGAGTTTCTCGCTGATGCGGAAACCGAAGCGCGGCGCGGGCAGCCGGGGTGGCAGGAAGGCGCGCTTTACGGGCTCGAGCTTGCCCTTGAAACCGACTGGGGGAGGGCCGTCCTCCTCGCTGACCCTCAATCCCAACAGTTGCGTGACGTGCTGGAAAGCGGGGCGGACACGGATCGTGACCGAGTCCGCGTGGTGCGCTTGCTTCAATCGCTCAACACCTTCTCAGGGCTTATCAACCGCACCCGACGGCGCGACATCGGCAATTTCACTACACGCAAGCCTGAGACAGTCGAAGTGGAGTTCACTCCGGAACAGGCAGAGGTGTACCAAGACCTTATTGCTCTCTGCGGTCAGATCCTCCAGGGCCGGCACCCCGGTCAATCGCTCGAGTTCCTCCTCTCGACCCTGAAGCGACAGGCGTCCAGCTCACTGAATGGACTCGCTCCATTCCTGGTTGAGGCGCTTGAAGGCCGCCTGAGTGAGGAGGAGCTCAGCGAGGCCGATATCGATTCGTCCGATGCCGCTACGAGCCGCCTCGCCGACTTCCGCGCCGACATCGTCGCTCTTGCCCGGAGAGCAGCCGAGCTCGAAGAGGATCCGAAACTGGATGCGCTGATCGGCATTGTCGGGGAGAAGTCGACTATGCCCAACAACAAGCTGTTGGTGTTCAGTACATTCCGTCACACACTCGCCTACCTGCTCCCGAAGCTCGAGGCGTCGGGCGTGCGTGTCGGTTTGGTTCATGGCGCGATCCCCGACGATGAGCGCCGAGATCTGCGCGCTCGCTTTGCCATGGATAAGGCGGAATCCAATGCGATCGACGTCCTCTTGTCCTCTGAGGTGGGCACCGAAGGGCTCGACAACCAGTTTTGCGATGCGCTTGTGAACTACGACATTCCATGGAATCCGATGCGCATTGAGCAACGCATTGGCCGCATCGATCGCCGCGGACAGAAGAGCGAGTCTGTGTCGATCAAGAACCTGGTGGTCAAGGACACAGTGGACTTTGCGATCTACAGTCGCTGCCTCACGCGCATCGGAGTGTTCCGCTCTGCGCTCGGTGGGAGCGAGGAAATACTCGGCCAACTTACTAGTCAGATGCGCGCCATCGCTGAGGACCTGACTCTCACTAAAGCCGAACGGGATGAGCGACTTCAGCAGTTGGCGGACAACAAGCTAGCTCGCATCGAAGAGCAGGCTGACTTGGAAGAACGCGAGGCCGCGCTGTTCGGTCTGGCAGTTCAGAAGATTGATGAAGACGGGGTGGCGTCAGCGGTAAGCCCGTGGCTGACGCCGACACGTCTGGGCGCCATGGTTGAGGAGTACCTGTCACAGGCCGGGCTTCCGCGAGCGAGCGGACTGTTCTCCCGTGAGGTGGGAGTACTTCGACCGGACAAGGCGGTGCGCGCAGCGCTGCTTTCTGACGCACGGCGGGAAACGATCGCCGGTGCGGTCGGTGCGAGATGGTTGCGGTGGCTCGAATCCAGCGATCCAGTGCGTCGTCTCTCTTTTGATCCCGCGCTCGCCGACTCCGATGAAGTTGAGCTGCTCAACGCTCTCCATCCGTTGGTCCGGGCCGCGGCGCGGTCAGTCGGTGCCGTGCCGAGCGGATCGGCTGTGTCGCTTCGCGCCGAGTCGCCCGAGCTACCTCCCGGACGCTATCCATTTGCGGTGTATGGCTGGAAAGAGTTCGGTGTGCGAGACAGCTTCGAAGTGCGGGTGCTCGGGCTCGACCCGGCGGAAGACCGTGCTTTGGCAGATGCGCTGCTGACCGCCACGGATGGCGAGGGCAGCCTCGAACTGGAAGAAGCAGGGGCGCTCGAAGATCGCCGCTACGCGGCATGGGCCGATGCGCGGGAATCACACCTGCAGCGCACACACGTACACATCGACGCTCAGCTCGCCTCCCTTCGGCTTAGCCACGCGGCGAGAATCGCGCAGCTGGAGGACCAGCTGATCAACGCGGCTCACGAGAACATTCGGCGCATGCGTGAGTCGCAGTTGCAGGACGCCGACCTTGATTATCAGCGTCGAACGGATGAGCTGGAGCAAGGGCGCACGCGAAGTGATGTCGCGGTTTCGCTGGTCTGCTCAGGGGTGCTGCACATCGAGGAGTCGAAGTCATGAAGTACACGTCTCTCGATCACCTCAGCATGGAACGGCGTCGCGAAGTCGATGCGGCAAGCAATCTGCTGGGCGACGGGCTTCGGGATCTCCTAGCCGGCTTGTATTCCGATCAGGCGCACTTCATCTACGAACTTCTCCAGAATGCTGAGGATGCCCACGCGTCTTCAGTGGCGTTCCATGTGGCCGAGGACCGTCTTGTCTTCAGCCACGACGGCACAGAGGACTTCTCTCTCGCCGACGTCGTTGCCATCACGCGGATCGGCTCAAACAAGCGCGACGACGACACCAAGATCGGTCAGTTCGGCGTTGGGTTCAAAGCTGTCTTTTCGTACACAGCGCGACCAGTGATCCGGTCCGGGGGTTACGCGTTCGCGATCGAGGAGATGTTCATTCCTCGGCCGCTTGATTGCGAGCCGCTCACGGGAGCCACGGAGTTCGTTTTCCCGTTCGACCGTGACGACAAGCCGGCTGACGTGGCCCGGGTTGAGATCGAGGAGGGATTGCGCGGCCTCGGGGACACAACGTTGCTCTTCCTAACGAACATTCGGCAGATTCGGTTCACACTCTCGAACGGCGACACCGGAGCGCTGGAGCGGACTGAAGATGCCTATCCGCTCGTATCCATTACTCACCGCGTCGCTGACGAATCACTACAGTCAAAGTGGCTGCGCCTCGTAGGTGACAGGTCGCTCTCGTCGATCATTCCGGAGGGAAGGACTGTCGCAGCTGCGTTTCGCTTGGTGGAGGATGCGGACCGCAGGGCGGGCAAAGGCAAGCGTCGAGCTCTGGCGGTCGAGGCGCTGAAGCGAGGCGAAACGTGCGTGTTCTTTCCTGCGCCGAAAGAGCACTCCGATCTGAGGTTTCACATCCACGCACCGTTTGCACCGACGCCGTCTCGCGAGAGCATCAAGAAGATCCCCGAGAACGCCGAGCTGCTGAGTGCAATTGGCAAGCTCATCGTCGGGGCGCTGCCGATGCTGCGTGATGAAGGTTGGCTGACGGATGGTTTTCTGGGTGCGCTGCCCAACCCGGAGGATGAGCTTGTCGCGCCTTATGACGGAGTCTTCGACGCGCTGTACGACGCCTTTCGCGCCCAAGACTTCACCCCGACGATTGGTGGCGGCTTTGCTCCAGCCGCGGAGCTGGTGGCGAGTCCCGGCATCTTCCGCACCGCACTCTCGGCTTCTGACCTCTCATTCCTCACCGCACTTGTCGGCGACTATCCAGCAAGCCCGCGTTGGCTTCCCGAACGCACCGGTCGAGCGAACCAGTTCCTGCTCGGCCTTGATGTGCGCGAGTTCGGCTGGAGTGAGCTCGATGATGTGTTCGACGCGGTGGAGGTCGACTACGAGGAGGGTGACACCGACAGCACAGGCCACCGATGGGGGTCATGGCTGGAAGGTAAGAGTGACACGCAGCTTGGGGCCCTATATGAGCTCCTCGGTGCCGGGTTTGAGGCCGGCGAGTTTCGCTCGGGATGGTATCTCACCGGCTTTGATGGACCGCTCATCCGCGTGTGGGCAGAAGGCGCGCCAACGCTTGTCCCCAGGGGCGAGGCGCACCTTCCCGCGACTCCTGACGACACCACCGACGGCAGGGTTGTCCAGGACGTTGCGTACTTCGAGGACGACACTCACAGCAGATCGAAGACGAGGCGCATGGCCTTCTTCTCCGGCATCGAGGTTCGCCGATGGGATGAGCGTGCGCTCGTCAAAGCTCGCGTCAGGGACTACGAGGCTCAGGAGTGGCCGGAAGACCACCAGCACTTCAACGATCTGCGATTGTTCATTGCCTACTTGAAAGGGAACCCACGCGATACGTCGCTCTTCCGTGACGTGCATCTCGTGAAGGTCGATGGCGAGAAGGGCGAACTCTGGGCGAAGACGGGCAAGGTCTACGTGGACTCCCCATTTAAGGAGACAGGCCTGTCCGCACTCTACGGACACGGAACCACTTGGTACCCGCTGTCGTCGAGCTATCGCGGGAGAGTGGCGGGCGTCGACGACTTCGTTCTGGCGCTGGGTGGCAAAGACTCTCTATCGATTCGAGGCGCGACCTCTTCCAAAAACCCCGAGTATGAGCCGCGTTGGTACACCGTTGGTACTCGCTGGACGGACCAGGGGACTAAGCGCGACTGGGATCTACCAGAGGTCCCCGCGATCCTAGAGTCGGGCAATCGGGCACTACTCAGCAGGCTGTGGGATCTGGCGGTTTCGAGTCCGGAACACTACGCGCGCGCCGTGTTCCAACTCAACGGAAGTGCGACACCGCATCCGATGCGGTCGCAACTTGCGCAACGCCTCGAGGTCGAGTGGATTCTCGACCACGCCGGCGAGCTGCGATCGCCTCGATCGATGACCGTCGAGGAGCTCCCGCCGGGCTGGCCGGAACCGCCCGCGAGATCGTTGGTGATGGCTCTGGGTTTCGGTGCTGACGCCCGTGAGCGTGATGCTGCGGCGCAGGTTCGCGCTGAGCGAGCGAGGGAGATTGGTATCCCGATCGCATTCCTCGACGTCCTGGATGGCCTCGCGGATGACGAGCGCGAGGCCGCATTCGCGGAATTCATCGACCGCGCCCGCGCACAACGGCACTTCCCTGTGAGCGCATCAGCGAACCCCACCAGACGCGCCTCCGTGGTTGGTGCTGAGGCCACCGATGCACCCGATTTCGCCACGCAGCGCCGGCTCCGGAGCGTAGTGATTGGACGCGGGGAGAGCGCGCAGCGCACACGCCAGTACCTTCGCGAGCAGTACACAGATAACGCGGGGATCATGTACTGCCAGGTCTGCCATAACGCTCTGCCTTTCAAGGTTGCGGACGATTGGTACTTCGAAGCCGTTCAGTTCGTCAAGGCGCGAGCCAAGACGCACCACCAGAACGCGCTGGCGACCTGCGCTGCCTGCTCAGCGCTCTATACGCTCACGCGGTCAACGGCAGACGCTGCCCTCATGGAGAGCCTTCAGGACGAGATGATCGACTCGGAGGTCGATCGCGTGACTCTGCGCGTTGTCCTCTACGGCCGGCGACACGAGATTTGGTTCACCGGGCGTCATGCACTCGATCTTCGGGCCGTCTTTCAATCGCAGGGAGGCGCGCGCCGGAGTTGAGCGCGACGTCATTCTCCGACTGAATGTGCCGCGCATCTAGCTGTTCCACGTCGGTCGTGTCCTCGCCGTGAGCGTCCCAGCCTCCCGCTAGGCTCGGACACAACCGGAACAACCCGGTTCTACCCGCCTGGGCAGGATGACTGAGCCGTGGCTGTCTGCTGATGCCATCGCCGAGCATTTCGGCGTGACAAAAGACACCGTGTACTCGTGAATCGCTGAAAGGCAGATGCCGGCACACAAGGTGGGTCGTCTATGGAAGTTCCAGGCGAGCGGGGTCGATGACTGGGTGCGGCGGGGTCGCACAGTCGGGGTCTCTGAAAGGACGATGGATGAGTGACATGGGCCTGGCGGCGCTTCGAACCGTATGCGTGCCTCGCGATGACGTGCTTCATGGTGGTCTCGCCGACAACCATTTCGCCGCACAGCTGGACAAGGTGGTCCGCGACGCTGAGCACTACCCCGTCTACGGTGACGCCGATGCGTTCTTCGCCCAGACCTATCCGACCTCTGGACTGAGGACCCTGCTCACGAAGGTCTTTGGACGAGTAACGGGTGCGAAGGGCGTCGCCGGTGAGAACGGCGTACTTCGCCCGACGACGTCTTTCGGTGGCGGAAAGACCCACGGCCTGACTGCGGTTTACCACCTGGCAAAGGGAGCTCGGCCGGGCAACCTTGACGACTTCCTCGATTCCCAATTGCTGCCCGATGGGCCGGTACAGGTAGCGGCGCTTGTCGGTGATGCGCTCGACCCAACTGCCGGCGTTGAGACTGACGGACATCGCACTTTCACACTCTGGGGCGAGATGGCTGCCCAGATCGGTGAGGTCGCACTCACGGCCATGTCCGCCAACGATGCCGAACGAACGGCGCCCGGGACCGGCACAATCAGGGCAGCGTTTGCCGGCAAGCCAACCATCGTCATCATTGACGAGATCGCGAAGTACCTTCGTGGCGTCTCTTCATCCGGAAGCGAAGATGTGAGGCGAATGGCACGTGCCATTCCCGTCTTCCTGGGGAACCTCTTCGAAGTCGCGTCTGACCCCACGAACAACGTCTCCGTGATCATCACCCTCGCCGCAACGACGAACGCATTCGGAGCAGAAACCACCGAGATCAGTGAGCTGACCGGTGACGAGAAGGAACGCGCCGACGCAGCCAACGCATCCTCGGTCAAGGCCGCCGAAGAGACGGGTGACGTGCTGACTCGTGCGGTTCAGCCGTCTGCGGTTATCAAGCCCGCAGACGACAACGAGATCGGCGAGATCCTCAAGAAGCGAATCTTCGCATCGGTTGATGGGGATGCTGCGAGGGCAGCCGGTCTGGCTTATCGAGAGCTTTACGAGACTCTCGGCAAAACCGAGCAACTCGCGGGTGGCGCTGAGCATCCGGCGAGCTACGGAGCACTTGTCGAGAAGACCTATCCATTCCATCCCGAGCTTGTTCGCGTCCTTGATAAGCGCCTGGGTAACATCACACAGTTCCAACGCGCTCGAGGTGCGTTGAAGCTGCTCGCCGAGGTTGTTGCGAACATCTACCGCGTCGGTGATGACACCGCGATCATTAACGTCGGCGACATCGACTTCTCTAACGATGCGGTGCTGAGTCACCTGACGGACGGACTCGGCCGAGCTGAATACGGTTCGGTTGCTGAAGGTGACTTTGCGGGACCCACTTCGCATGCCGCAGCCGTAGATTCCGACGTTTTCCCAGGCAAGCCCGCCTACGCCACTCGTGTCGCGCGCACCGTTTTCACCCACTCCCTGGAGATGGTGGCGACCGCCGGTGCGGGTCGTAACGACTGGGTGCTGGGCACTTTGCGCCCGGGTGATGATGCAACGATCTTCGAGAAGGCGCTCACCGAGTCAGAGAAGGTGTTCTGGCACCTCTCATACGACGGGAGTCGTTGGCGCTTCAACATCGAGCCCAACGTCAACGCGATCATCGAAACCGAGAAGCGTAACGTCGCGAACACTGCAGTTGCAGCGATGGTTGACAACCTCATCCGTAGCGCGTTCTCGAACGAGGGCGGCGCCAAGGCGATCCACTTCCCGTCGGGACCTGCCGAGATCCCAGACGAGCCCAACCTTCGTACCGTCGTGCTCGACTACAACGTCGTCACCACCAGCCAGAAGGCCGCAAGTCAACCGGCCCCGGCAATCGTTGAGATGCTCGACAAAGTTGGCTCCGTCGGAACTCCGCGCAAGTTCAGGAATGCTGTCGTGTTCGCCGTGCCGGACGACGAGCAGATCGAGGTGCTCAAGGATCGTGCTCGGGCGTTGATCGCGTCAAACAACCTTGCTCACGACGCTGCACGGTTGGCGCAGTTCAGCGACGAGGTTCGGAAGAAGGTCGAGGTATACAACAAGGAAGCGACCCTCAACGCGCGCATCGCAGTCACTCGGTGCTACAAGCACATCTACTACCCCTCGAGTGACAAGAACACTGGTTACCTCCGGCATCGCGAGCTCCCGGCGCAATCGCAGGGCGACACCAAGAACGGAACCTCGGCCGTGCTGTCGCTTCTCGATGACGAGGGGAAGACGCGCAACGACGCGTTCACCGCCTCCTACCTTCGCTCGAAGACGTGGCCGAACGTCTCATCTACGACGACACGAGCGATCATCGACTATTTCTGGACTGATCACACCATCCAGATCGTCCGCAACCCCGCTCTGGTGCGCGAGGCCATCATCAACGGCGTCAAGAATGAAGCCTGGGTTTACTACGACGGGAGTACTGGCAAGTCGTACACGGCCCACACCATGGCGGGCCTCGCGCCGCAGATGACGGTCGATGCCGAGGTGATGACGACTGCTGAGGCGCAAGCGCGTGGGTTGCTGGTTCGCAAGCCGACTCAGACCGACCTGCGAGCGGTGTTTACCAGCGCGGAACTCTCCGGGGCGGAGGTGCGCGCGAGGCTTGAAGCGCAGTGCGGCGGGGAACCGACCAAGAGCGATGTCCTTGAACTTCTGGCGACCGCTGTGCAGGCCGCCGACTACACCTGGATCGTAGTTCTGGAGACGAGTCCTGCGCCGGGCGTCCGGGCACTTTCGCCCTCCGCGATTAAGGACAAGGGGCTCGATGGGCTTCTTATCGTTGCTCGCGAAACCGCAGATGCCGCGGGCGTCGAGGTGCCGACGAGGATTTCAACGTCGAAGACCTTTAGCGCGTCCGGGCCAGGCGGTGCCGCGATGCAGAGCATCATCGATCAGGTTTCTGATTTCAGCATCAGCACCGTGAGTGGAATGACACTCAAGGTTTCGGCCGACGCGGCGTCAGGCATGAACGACATCGATCTAGCCGTTGCTTCGTTGGGGATGCTCCAGAAGCAGAGGATCAGCGTACGCGCGCTCATCCGTGCTGAGTTCAAGGGACTGGCAGGTGGCATTCAGTTCCAGGGAACCGCGGACCGTCAAGACTTCCAAGCGGCCTATAACCACGCCAAGAAGTCCCTGTCGGGGGCGACGAAGACAGTCGGCGACCTCACACTGACCTTCACATTCGATCCCGCTGTAGAAGTTGAAGACGCCGAAGTCGCACAGATTCACACCGTCGTGAAGAGCCTGGCGATGAAGAACACGGTAATGACTGCCGAGGTGTCGAAGTGAGCGCGGTGAGGCGCCTCCGTGCGGTTGCGAACCTGTCGACTATTGAGGGGGTCCGCGGCTTTCGACTCCTCGTGACGCGGGGTCGAGGCGAGACATTCGGTGTCGCCCTCGAAGAGACGTACGGCGACACTGGACAGGTCATGGCGGCCCCCGTTCTCGCTGCTTCTCCGATGCAAACGGGTCGCGTCGTAGATGCGCTGCTCGCCGCGGTTCGACGCGCGAATCATCAGTCGAGCGTGCTGTCCTTCACACGCAAGGCCCCCATTCGCTTGGGTGAGGCCGAAGGCGTTCGGCTCGCACTCGTACTTCTTGCCACGCAGCCCGTGGCGAAGCATGAGCGCGTTCGAGCGATCGTCGCAGGCATCAACGCCATGAGCACTGAGGAGACCTACTACTGGTATTCGAAGTGTGTGGGAGTGGACGCGAACCGCGCCCGCAAAGCAATCCGTACGCTCCTCGCGGAAGACTGAAGGAAACAGATGGCCATCGAAAAGCCCCGCGTCCTGATCGAAGACTGGTTGCCGGTTGCGGAACTGGGCATCGAATCCAGGCGAGAGCGTGGCGCGGCTTCCGCTCTCCCGCCCCTGTCCTTTCTGCACATCTGGTGGGCGCGCCGACCCCTTGTTGCCTCGGCAGCGGTGGCACTAGCTGGCGTAATGCCGTCGTGGTCGGAGGACCTTCCGGAGGCCTTTCCCGACGCACCCGAGTTGAGCAACGAGTCGGCGTACCGCCAGTGGCTGTTGCGTTTGATTGGGATCTGGGGTGACCCGGTCATGGGCCGCCGGATGATCGATGCGGCAAATGCTGCGGGTGTCAAGCTGCAAGGCAACGGATACGGTTACCGACAGGCGTTTCGCAACAGCATTCCTCGAAAGGACATCGACCTTCTTCACAGCGTGCTGACCCGAACGTGGGGCGCGCTGCCAACGGTCGCGGATCCGACGGCAGGGGGCGGCTCGATTCCCTGGGCTGCTAGCCGTCTGGGTCTGCCAGTATTCGCTAACGACTTGAACGGGGTCGCCGCGAGCGTGCTGAAGGCTGGCGTGGAGATTCCATCCACTCGAGGAGTGGATCTACTTCCCGACTTGTCAGAGTGGGGAGGGAAGTTGGTGAAGCGGGTCGAGGGAAAGCTGAAGAAGTACTTCCCTCTCAACCCGGGCGAGAGCGTTATCGCCTATATCTGGGCTAATGCAGTTCCTTGCCCACGCACTGGCCGGCTGGTCCCACTTCTAACTGACAAATGGTTGAGGAAGGCGCCAGGCAAGGAAGCTGCTGTCCGGATGATTGTCGAGGTCGATGGGGTCGACCTCACAGAGCCGTACTTCGAGGTCGATCTCGGCAAGAGTGTCGACAAGTCGGATGCTGCGATTGGCACCACGGCGCGCGGAAAGGCCATATCTCCGTACGACAACCTCGTGATTGATGGCGAGTACATCAAGGAGGCCGCCCAACGCGGACGCATGACTCAGGTCTTGTACGCCCTTGCAATCCGCACATCTTCGGGTGAGCGCACCTTCCGAGCACCAAGCCAGGCGGACGTAGAGGCACTCGCAGCAGCTAGGTCTCGCTTCGCTGAGGTGAAGAACGAGTGGTTCGCTACTGGAATTCTTCCGACAGAGGAGTTCCCTGAGGGCAACGATCTGCGCCCCAAGCACTACGGACTCGACCAATGGGTGGATTTTTTCACGCCGCGCCAGGCCCTTGTCCACGGCACCTTCGGTGAGGAGTTCGCCAAGCTGGTCCCCGAGGCCCGTGCCGCGCTCGGTGATCGTGCAGACGATGTGCTCTTTGAGCTCGCCTTGATGCAGGGCAAAGCACTCAACTACAACTCACGGCTCGGCTCGTGGCACGTGTCGAAGCAGGTTATGCGAAGCGTTTTCGAGCGGCACGACTTCGCGTTCAAGTGGACGTTCGCGGAGTTCGAGGGCGCGACGGCGCTATACGCGTGGTGCCTCGATCAACTTACCGATGCGTATGGCGGAATCGCCAGACTCCTTGACGAGACTGGCGCTGTGGAAATCGGCATTGGTTCGTCACGCCTAGAGCGATCGGTTGCGGTTAGCCAAGGGAGTGCCGCGAGCCTGGATCTCCCAGATCGCTCGGTGACACACATCTGCATGGACCCGCCGTACTACGACAACGTCATGTATGCCGAGCTAGCGGATTTCTTCTATGTGTGGGAGAAGCGGACGCTCGGACGGTTGGTGCCTGAGTACTTCCGGGACGAGCTCACCGACAAGGACAACGAGGCTGTTGCAAATCCTGCCCGGTTCGCGGCGATGGGACGGCGCAAGAAGGAGCTTGCCGATCTCGACTATGAGACCAAGATGACCTCGATCTTCTCCGAGTCGCGTCGAGTCTTGGCAGACAATGGTGTCCTCTCCGTAATGTTCACGCACAAGCGCGCCGAGGCGTGGGACACGCTCGGTATGGGCCTCCTGCAGGCCGGATTCACCATCGAGACCTCCTGGCCGGTCAACACTGAGGCGGAAACCTCCCTTCACCAGGCAAACATGAACTCCGCTGCGTCGACCATCATGCTCGTGTGTCGCAAGCGTGATGAGTCTGTCGACGGACAACGCGTGTATCTGGACGACATCGAGAGCGAGATCCGTCAGGCCGCCCGAGATGCCGCGACTCGGTTCCAGCACGACGGCATCGAGGGCGTGGACCTCCTTCTTTCGACCTACGGGCCGACGCTCTCGGTCATCTCGAAGAAGTGGCCAGTGTACTCATCGGCACCGGATGCCGATGGTCGTGAGCAGTTGCTCCGTCCTGAGGATGCTTTGGCCCTCGCCCGTGAAGAGATTGTCCATCTGCGCCGCTCGCGGCTTGTCGGTAGCGCCGCGAAGGTAGACTCGCTCACGGACTTCGTACTCCTCGCGTGGGACACATTCGGAGCTCGCGAGTTTCCTTTCGACACAGCGCGGCTTCTCGCCCTGGCAGTGGGTGGCCTTGATGTTGATCAGCTGGAGCGGGCAAGAGTGGTGTCGAAGGCGGCGGGCGTTGTGAAGCTGCTAGCGCCGCACGAGCGGGTGCGTCGCGAAGTAGACAGCGACCTTCCCGGAGTGAAGCCAGATGCCTCGTCGTTTGAGTACGTGATCGATGCTGTAGACACGGCGCTCTACATCGCAGCAGTCGACGGCCAGCAGGCCGCCAAACGGTTCCTCGACCGCCACGGGTATACGGCCAGCGCAGCATTCACCTCCACCCTCCAAGGCCTGGTGAACGCGATCCCTCGCACGAAGGTGAAGGGTACATGGGTCGTGCCGGAGGCGGGATTGCTCGACACGCTTTGCACTCTCTACTTTGAGGACATCGCTCTGCCCGAAGCAGAGGAGATGGCGTCGTCGCTCGTCGGCGAAGCAGGCGAGACCCTCTTCGACGTGGAGTGACGTGGAGCAGGAAGAACAGACCGCGACCGGGGCATCGACGGACGCCAGTGCCGCCCCGCTAAATCGCACCTATCGTGTCGACGATCGGGCGTCAACCGCCGAGGACTCATTCGAGTCGATCCCACTGCGGTCCAACTACTCCCCGGACGACGATCCGTTTGAGGAGTTCTATCTTCCCCTGCTGACGCGATCTGTGAGCTACGACCGAGCTGTCGGATACTGGTCTGCAGCAGAGCTCCAATTCGCAGCCCAAGGGACCGCCAATTTCCTCGCCAACGGTGGACGGATGCGTCTGATCGTTGGCGCCCAACTCATCGAGAAAGACGTGGACGCGGTCCTCTCCGGAGCACCGCTTGATGAAGTTGTCGCTGCGCGCCTCCTCGCCGACCCAGACCTCGAGGGCGCCAAGATCGTGGAAACCAAGCACCTGAGTGTGCTCGCGTGGATGGTCGCCAATGATCGACTGGAGATTCGTGTCGGCATCCCCAAGAGCAGCGAAGGCCGGCTCCTTACCCAGCAGGAGTCTGGACGCTACTTTCACACCAAGTATGGCATCCTTGAGGATCGCTACGGCAACCGTGTGGCATTCAACGGGTCGAACAACGCGTCGGTTACCGCCTGGGTCAAGAACCATGAGACTTTCGACGTATACCCATCCACAAACCCCCCAATCTGGGAGTGGTTGGGTGAAGCCAAGGTCATCGACTTCGAGAACCACTGGAACCAGCGTGCCGACAAAGGCTGGGCGGTCATCGACCTGCCTTCTGCGGTGCGGCAACGCCTCATAGAGCACGCGCCCGCCGCGCCCCCGGTTGCGCCGGCAGGGGAGCCCACCGCCGCGGAGGATACGCTCAGCCCGACTGATGTCGACCTGAGCGCGGCTTGGGCCGAGCTCACGGCGATTCGGGACGCGCCCAGAACCTCAGCCTGGACAGGAGTGGGAACTGCCTGGGCGGCGCCCCTTCCGCACCAAGCGGAGCTCATCCACCGCGTCGTTTCGACGTATCCACGTGGGTACCTTTTCGCTGACGAGGTCGGCCTAGGCAAGACGGTCGAAGCGGGCATGGTTCTGCGCGAACTCTTCATCTCCGGCCGTGCGCAGAAGGCGCTTCTACTCGTCCCGGCTTCAGTGATGAAGCAGTGGCAGGAGGAACTCCACGAGAAGATGAACCTTGATGTCGCTCGCTACGAGAACGGCGGCTTCCTCGACCGCTTTGATCGTCCGATCGATTCGGCGTCCAAAGCGAATCCATGGTCGGCTTTCCCGATCGTCCTAGCCTCTTCGCATCTTGCGCGGCGGAGGGATCGTCGCCGAGAGATCCTTGATGCGGGGCCCTGGGACGTAGTGCTGGTCGACGAGGCCCATCATGCGCGTCGTCGTGGGTCTAAGCCGGAGGACACACCAAACTCCTTGCTCCAGCTTCTACTCGACATGAGAGATGAGCAGAAGTGGCAGGCCATCTATCTCGCGTCCGCGACACCAATGCAGATGTACCCTCATGAGGCCTGGGACCTGATCTCTTTGCTCGGGCTGCGTGGCAAGTGGGGAGAGAAGGCCTTCTTCTTCACCCAATACTTCACTCGGCTCAACGACGATCCACTGACCCGTGGATGGAAGCTTCTCTGCGACATGCTGCGGGACTACTTCTCTGATCCACAGGCTGATCGCGATCTCGACCTCGAGCGAGAGGTGGATGAGGCGCTGGGTTTCGCGGGGTCCTATGCGGTGACGGGCCTCGCGGAAAATGAGCCAAGCGCCGACCTTCGTGCGCAGTTTCCGAACGAGACCTCCGCATGGATGGACAAGTGGTTGCGCCGCCACACGCCGATGAGGGACCGGGTGTTCAGGAACACCCGGAGCACGATGCGCGCATACCAAGCAGCGGGAATCATCCCCGACTCGGTGATCATTCCTCATCGACACGTGGACGATGCGTTCATCTCGCTCGCGCCGACCGAGCGGCGGCTTTATGACCGGATCGAGCAGTACATCCGCCGCCACTACAACGCGTACCTGTCGAACCAAGGAGGACAAGCGCTCGGCTTCATTATGACGGTCTACCGTCGGCGCCTTACCTCCTCGTTTGAAGCGATCAAGCGCTCCCTCGAGCGCCGACTCTCTGTCCTTCAGGACGGTGCGAACCTCAGTGAACTCCTTTCCTCCGACGACAACATGGACGTCGAGGACTCGCTGTTCGACCCCGAGGCCTTCGATGTCAGTGCCGAGCGCCTGCAGAACGAGATCGCAGAGCTCAAGTCCTTCCTGAGTCAGCTCGACACCATCACCGGCGAGGACACGAAGGCGACGCGACTCGTTCGCGAAATTCATGACGCCTTGATGACCTACTCATCCGTGGTCGTGTTCACGCAGTACGCGGACACTATGGACTACGTGCGAACGCGTCTCATCGCCGCCGGCTACCAGAAACTCGGCTGCTACTCGGGGCGCGGCGGAGAGGTCTACGATCCGACGACGAAGACATGGACGGTAGTCACCAAAGCCGACATCAAGACGAAGTTCCGCAACGGCGAACTCGAAGTTCTGGTCGGCACAGACTCCATGAGTGAGGGGCTGAACCTCCAGACTTCCGGGCGACTCATCAACTACGACATGCCCTGGAACCTCATGCGGGTCGAGCAGCGCATCGGTCGCGTAGACCGCATCGGAGCGGCGTACAAGAACATCCGGATCACCAACTACTTCTACGCCGACACTGTCGAAGAGCAGGTATACAAGGGCATCGCCGAGGACTACGGCGACTTCACCAACATCGTCGGCGACGCAGCACCCGTTCTCGCGAACGTGGAGAAGGCCATCGAGAGCCTTGCGCTTGCGGAGCACTTCACCCCTGGAGCTGTTGCAGCCGAGGTCGACGCGATCCGCGGCCAGGTGGAAGACGCCAAGAACCAGCCGGTCCAGAACGACGACATGGGAGCGTCCGCAGGATCCGATCTGGTTCAGGAGCCTCCGATTCTCGTCGGGGACATCAAGCTCAGCGACCTTGAGGCGACGCTGACTTCAAATCCGCTGACGGCTCCTCTATTCACGACTGACGAAGGACGCGCGCGGGTCTACTCGCTCAGGGCGTCCGGTGGGGACGGCTCTCGGCTCTCCTTCATGCCAGCCGATGGGGTAGCTGACGCTAGCACATACCTGGCAGACTTCGGCGGCGCGGGGCTAGCGGTGACCTTCGATCGAGATGCATGGGATCAGAGTGACGACGCCGCGCTGGTCTTCCTCACGTATGGCACGCCTGAACTGGCGGCTCTCCTTCCTCGTCCACATCGGGACCAATAGCGTCGTCCTGTGGCTGCGGCTTTCCGCGAGCAACTATGGACGGCCGTCTGCGCATCGAGCAGATCGCGCTCCTCGACGACGCGATCCGCGGTCGGCGCGAGGGCGTGTAACCGAAGATCCTGCCCGTGGCACGGGCAGCCCAGACTCGAGATGTAGACACTTACTCGACTGTTCAGATACCTCGAGACTTCTCCACGAGCGTCCAGATCCATCGAAGCCCAGTCGCGTATGCTGGCAGTCACCACCAACGGAGTGAAGCCGAAGGCCAAGATTCCGGGGGTTTTGGTCATCCGCGAGACCATCCGGGCCTGTGGCGCAGCTGGTAGCGCACCTGCATGGCATGCAGGGGGTCAGGGGTTCGAGTCCCCTCAGGTCCACGAAAAACCCCTGATTCATCAGGGGTTTTTTTGTCCCCTGGACCGATCGCGGCGCCCTGGTGATCGGGTCGGCGTAGCCTGACAGGATGCCTGCCGATCCGATGCGCACCGCCCTTGAGATCGCCGACTGGCGCCGACGCGTCGCGGCGATCTATCGTGACGTCCGCGCCGCTGACGACCCTGCCGCCGCGCACGCGCGGTGGCGGGCGGAACGTGACGATCTCTTCGCCACGCATCCGGCCTCCCCGCTGCTCCCGGACGACCGTGCCGGCTTCACCGGGCTGCCCCTGGCGCCCTATGACGCAGCCTGGCGGTTCGTCGTGCCTGTCCAGCCGGCAGACGAGGGAGGCTTCACGTTTCCGACGGGTACCGACGGCGACGTGCCGTTCGAGCGGATCGGGCGTGTGAGCCTGCCCGACATCGGTGACCTCGACGTGTGGCGACTCGCCGGTTACGGCGGAGGCCTGTTCGTGCCCCTCCGTGATGGGCTCGCCGGACGACCGGGTGGCACCTACGGCGGCGGCCGTTATCTGATCGACACGATCAAGGGCGCCGATCTCGGCACCGATGCCGCCGCCGGCACGATCACGCTGGACCTGAACTTCGCCTACAACCCGTCGTGCGCCTACGACCCGGCGTGGGCGTGTCCGCTCGCGCCCGTCGGCAACGTGGTGCACGCGGACATTCCGGTGGGGGAGCGCTACGGCGACTTTCCTGAGTGAATGCTGTGCATGGAGCCGTATCGGCGGTAACCTCGGCTCGTACCCGCCGCGGGGCGGATCGACGACGCGGGTTGGAGACACGATGAAGTTCTTCCAGCGACTCGGCAGGTCTCTCATGCTGCCGGTGGCCGTTCTGCCGGTGGCTGCCATCCTCTCCGGGATCTCGTACTGGATCAGTTCTGCGGCCGGCGGAGCGAACGTCGTCTCGGCGTTCCTCGGCGCGGCCGGCGGCGCGCTGCTCGACAACATGCCGCTCCTCTTCGCGGTCGGCGTGTCGATCGGCATGGCCAACAAGACCGACGGCACATCGGCACTCGCCGGGCTCGTGTCGTGGCTGACGATCACGACGCTCCTCGCCCCCGCCACGATCCAGAACCTCACGGGCGCGGCGGCCCTCGAAGACGTGAATCCCGCCTTCGGCAAGGTGCAGAACGTGTTCGTCGGCATCATCGCCGGCCTCATCGGCGCGTGGTGCTACAACCGCTTCAAAGACACCAAGCTGCCCGACGCCCTCTCCTTCTTCTCCGGCAAGCGCTCGGTCGCCATCGTCACCGCGGCCCTGTCACTCGTGGTCGCGATCGTCCTGATGTTCATCTGGCCGGTCGTCTACGGCGCGCTCGTCACCTTCGGCGAGTGGATCGCCACGATGGGCCCGTTCGGTGCCGGTCTCTACGGCTTCTTCAATCGCCTGCTGATCCCGACGGGCCTCCATCACGCTCTGAACTCGGTGTTCTGGTTCGATGTGGCCGGCATCAACGATCTCGTCAACTTCCTCGCGGGCGACTCCGGCGACGGCGTGTACGGGGTGACGGGTCAGTACATGGCGGGGTTCTTCCCGGTGATGATGTTCGGGCTCCCGGGCGCCGCACTGGCGATGTACCTGAGCGCGAACAGCAAGCGGAAAAAGGTCACCTACGGCATCATGCTGTCGGCCGCGATCGCCTCGTTCTTCGTCGGAGTCACCGAGCCGCTCGAGTTCTCGTTCATGTTCGTCGCGCCGTGGCTCTACCTCATCCACGCGATCTTCACCGGCATCTCGGTGGGCCTGGCGGCGTGGCTGCCGACCCGCCTGGGGTTCGGGTTCTCCGGCGGCTTCATCGACATGGTGCTCCAGTGGACCAACCCGCTGGCGCAGAACCCCTGGATCCTGCTGGTGATGGGCGCGGCGTGGTTCTTCATCTACTTCTTCACGTTCTCGTTCGTGATCAAGCGGTTCAACCTCAAGACACCGGGGCGCGAAGACGAGGTCGACACGCAGGATGCCGACAACATCGAGACGAGCCTCACCGGCTACCACGGGACCGCGGAGAAGTTCATCGCAGGACTCGGCGGCAAAGACAACATCATCGATGTCGACAACTGCGCCACCCGCCTGCGGATGGAGATCGCCGACCCCTCGAAGATCGACGAGCATGCCCTGAAGCGCGCGGGCGCGGCCGGCACGATCAAAGCCGGCGGTCAGTCGGTGCAGGTGATCTACGGGCTCAACGTGCAGTTCGTGAAAGACGCGATGGACGACATCATCAACGACCGGACGGAGCGCATCGCCGCGTTCCGCGGGGCCGATGCCGGGCAGACCGGTGCGGTGACGGGCGCCGTCGCACCCGGACTCGCCGGAGCCGCGATCGCGGCCGGGGCCGCCGCCGAACAGCGCGACCGCTCGGGGCGCCGCGCTCCGCAGCCGGCTGTGCTCAGCCTCGCCCAGCCGGTGGCCGGCCGGGTACTGCCGCTCTCCGACGTCCCCGACCCGATGTTCGCTCAGGGGACGATGGGGCCCGGCATCGCGATCGATCCCACCGGCGACACGATCCACGCCCCGGCGGCGGGCCTCGTCGCCTCGGTCTTCCCGACCGGTCACGCCGTCGGCCTCGCCCTCCACGACGGCACCGAACTCCTCATCCACGTCGGGATCGACACGGTGACGCTCAAGGGCGACGGCTTCCGCACCCTCGTCGCGGCGGGTGATTCGGTGAACGTCGGCGACCCGTTGCTGCAGTTCGACCTCGCGAAGATCCGTGCGGCCGGACTGTCGCCGATCACGCCGATCATCGTGCTGAACAACGACGAGGCGTCGATCGAACTCACCTGACGGCCGAAGGCGCTGCTCTCACCGGGCGGGGAGGATGAGCTCCGGCGAATCGTTGCGCACATTGCCGACGGCGCTGCCCACGGGGAACATCTCCAGCGTCTCTGCCAGGAGAGGTGCGGCGTCGATCGTGGCGTCGAGGAGATCGCCCACGTTCTCCGTCGTGGGATCCAGCCAGACGTCCGCGTGGTCGGCGTCGATGAACAAGGGCATCCGGTCGTGGATCGACCCGAGCTCTCCCACCGCGGCGCGGGTCATGATCGTGAAGCTCAGCATCCAGCGGGCAGGGTCGTCGTCGGCCTTCGTGGAGTCTTTCCACCACTCGTAGAGACCGGCGAACAGCAGCGGCTCGCCGCCCTGGGGGCGGATGTAATAGGGCGTCTTGACGCCGTCGTCCGTGTGCCACTCGTAGTAGCCGGATGCCGGCACCACCGCGCGCCGCTTCACGAGCGCCTGCCGGAACATCGGCTTGTCCTCGACCTCCTCGGAGCGTGCGTTGAACGCACGGACGCCGATGGACGGGTCTTTCGCCCATGCCGGGACGAGGCCCCACCGCGCCACTTCGAGACGCCGCGTGGGCGGTTCGGTCTTGGCGGAATCGAGCACGATCGCCACGGGCGCGGTCGGAGCGATGTTGTAGGACGGCGGTGGCAGCTCGTCGGCCTCCAGATCGACCCGGAGGACGCCCACCAGCTCGGAGGCCACATTGGCAACGACGAAACGACCGCACATGCGTGAAGCCTACGTGCGGCCTCCGACAGTCGCGTTCACTCGGCCGATGCGACGCCCACTTCGGTGAGCCGCTCGAGGAGAGCCGCGCCGTCGTCACCGGTCACCCAGGGCACGTCGGCGGCGGAGTGATCGTTGACCGCGGTGCGCCCACCGGCCAGGACCGCCTCGGCCGGTGTGAGGCGACGGATGCCGACCGCGCGCACGTGATCGGGGAACTCGCTCGTGAACGCGGTGTACAGGTCGTCGTCGTGCTGGCCGTCGTCGCCGAGCAGGATCCACGCGATCTTCGGGAACTCGCGTGCCAGGCGCCGCAGGTTCTCCTGCTTGTGGTCGCGACCGCTCCGGAACCACCGGTCGTGGGTCGGGCCCCAATCCGTGAGCAGCAGGGCGCCGGCCGGAAAGAGGTGCCGCCGCATGAACCGCTGCAGGGTCGGTGCCACATTCCACGCACCGGTGGAGAGATAGACGACGGGTGCGCCGCTGTGGTCGCGCGTCAGGCGCTCGAGCAGCACCGCCATCCCGGGCACGGGCTGGCGGGCGTGCTCGTCGACGACGAAGGAGTTCCACGCGGCGACGAAGGGACGGGGGAGTGCCGTGACCATGACGGTGTCGTCGACATCGCTGATGACGCCGAAGCGCACGTCGTCGGCGACGATGAACACCGTCGTCTCGACCGGATCGGAATTCTCGACCGTCATGGTGATCGTCTGCCAGCCGGGATCGAGGCGGGCGGGAAGCACGGTGTCGATGACCCCACCGCGGTCGGTCACGACCTCGTGGCTCACGCCCTCGATCGTCACGGTGACCTGCGCGTACCCCACCGGGACGGCCGCGAAGCTACGCCATCCGCGCACGCTCGCGTTCTCGCCGCGTTGCGAGGTCTGGGGGACGATCAAGACCCGCCCGAGAACGCGTACCCACTCCTGGCTGCCGTACCCCGGGTACGCCGCGACCGTCGGTCGCTGCCCGCGAGCTCGGGCGCGACGCTCGCGCCACGCGTGGAAGCGGTACTCGAGGCGCGCCAGCCAGAGCACCTTCGTGCGGACAGAGCGGGAGGAAGCCATCGCTCTATCTTCCCACGGCATCCTCGCGCGGCTCTCCGTCCCCAGAGGCGTCGGCGCCCATGTGGCGCGCCTCGCGGGCGACGATGACGCGCTTGGCGAGGTAGGCGAGCACGAGGAAGACGACGAGGACGCCGACGAAGATGTAGCCCGCGTAATGCAGCTGGTCGGCGAGCTCGCGATAGGTCCCCGCCGCGGCTGCCGCGACCGACACGTAGGCGATCGCCCACACCGTGCAGGCGGGCGCAGTCCAGGCGAGGAATCGGCGATAGGCGAAGCCGCTCATCCCGACGGTCAGGGGGACCACCGAGTGGAGCACCGGCAAAAAGCGCGAGAGGAAGATCGCCGGGCCGCCGCGGCGACGCAGGTACCTCTCGGCCCGGGTCCAGTTGTGTTCGCCGATACGCGCACCCAGTCGCGAGAACCGCAGGCGCGGGCCCACCCAGCGGCCGAGCCAGAAGCCGATGCTCTCGCCGATGAGCGCTCCGATCACGACGACGACGACGAGGATCACCGCCTCGACGACCGATCCCACGGCGGTGGCCGCGACGATCACGACGGTATCGCCCGGGACGACCAGTCCGATCAGGACGCTCGTCTCGAGCATGATCGCCACGCCCGCCAAGACCGTGCGAACGACGGGATCCACGCTCTGCACCGCATCCAGCAGCCACGTGAGGAACTCGTTCACGGACCCAGACTATGCGTCTAGCCTGGACGTGTGCCGCCGCTTCCGACCCGTCGTCTGGAGGGGTGGATCGATCCCGAGGTCCTCTTCCTCGGCGGCCCTGCGCGCGCATCGCACGGCTTCTGGCTCGACGCGGGCCCGACGGCGGAGACCGGCTGGAGCTGGCTCGGTCTCGGCACGCCGGACGACCCCGACCTGGCCGCGCTCGCGTGCGAGCCAGATGGGCGCACCGAGGGCGCCTTCCCCGGTGGCTGGGTCGGATGGCTCGGCTACGACGCCGGCGCCGCGGCGGCGGGAGCCCCGGTGGAGTCGGGGGAGCCCGCCGCAGCCTGGCTGCGCGTGGATCGGTTCGTCGCGATCGACCACGCGGCGCGCGAGATCTGGCTGCACGCCCCCGCGGCGGAGCTCGATGCATTCGATCGTGACGTGCGCGCGTGGGCTCGAGTCGGCACGGCAGCCGCGAAGCCGCGCGTCGCTCCGACGGCGGTCGCCTCCGCGCGCGATACCCCGGCGCGGTACGCGGCGCTCATCGACGAGTGCCGCGCGGCGATCCGGGCGGGAAATGCCTACCAGCTCTGTCTCACCACTCGCTTCGAGGTGGCGGCATCCGGCACGGCTCTCGACCCGGTCGCCAGCTACCTCCATCTGCGCCACGCGCAGCCGGCGCACCACGGAGGATTCGTCCGGAGCGGTGCGTGGGCGCTCGCGAGCGCGAGCCCGGAGCAGTTCCTCTCGCTTTCCGGAGGGACGATCCGCACCCGCCCGATCAAGGGCACCCGGCCGCGCCACTCCGACCCTGCGGTCGATCGCGCGCGGGCGGCCGAGCTCGTCGCGAGCGAGAAGGAGCGCGCCGAGAACGTCATGATCGTCGACCTCATGCGCAACGACCTCCAGCGCGTCTGCGCGCCGGGCACGGTCACCGTCGAGCGCCTGCTCGAGGTGGAGTCGTACCCCGCCGTGCACCAGCTCGTCTCGACGGTCGCCGGCCGGCTCCTCCCCGGAACCACGGTGGGAGAAGTGGTGGATGCCGCCTTCCCGGCCGGGAGCATGACGGGCGCGCCGAAGCTGTCGGCCATGACGATCCTGCACCGACTCGAAC
>JACEFY010000010.1 GCA_016807485.1 Stenotrophomonas maltophilia
TCCGCGCCTCGTCCGACCCGCGGACGGTGATGATGACCTCGCTCATACGACCGACTGTACGCGCCGCGATGCTAGTCTGGGATGCTCGGGTGCCACGGCATCCGAGGACAACTCCACAGCGTGACAGTGGCTCATTCGCCGCACGGCCGGAAGGCCGGATGGTTCCCGGGGCTGATCGGTTTCGACAGCGCCTGCGAATCTGCGAGAAGCGGGCCGAGGATGCAGGGTTATCTCGTAAACGATCTCTGCAAAACCATAAGTGCCGAAACCAAGCGCACTGAGTTCGCCCTCGCTGCCTAAGCGAGCCTGAACTCCGTCAGACCGTAGGCGATCCCGCTACGGACCCTGGCGTCATCTAGGGATCTTGCTGTGTGACGGGGTCTCGACGTCACGCGGGACTCTTCTGGGACTGGGCTCGTCGACTTAGGTGTCTGTGACAAAGGTCGGAGCCGAGCAGAACGTCTTCACAGACTGCGCCCGGAGAAGACGCAGTATCTCAGCGTTGGACGGGGGTTCGATTCCCCCCAGCTCCACGACGTCACTGTCACAGGAACAGCCCCGCGGTCCTCGGACCGTCGGGCTGTTCCGTTTCCCGAGGGCAGGTGTCGCTCAGCCCGCGACACGATGCCAGAGGGCGATGTGCCGCGCGGCGTGGTCGGCGACGCCCGACCAGTATGCGCCGTGTCCGTCCAGGAACATCGATCCCCACGGCTGCTCGCCGGCTTCGTGGGCGCGGCGGAGCATCGCGTGCATCGCCGCTGCCCGGGGTGCGAGCGTGTCTATCACCGCTGCGCGCAGCGCGGCATCCGCCCCGTAGCCGTCGAGGAAGGCGCGCAGCCGCGCAGCGGCGACGGGCGGGTCCTCGCCGGGCGAGAACAGCGCGAACGACTGGGCCGAGTAAGCGAGATCCCAGACGGCGGTGCTCGGGGACGCGCCGTCCCAGTCGATGAACACCCACCGGTCCCCGGTGACGAGGTTCCACGGGGTGAGGTCGTTGTGGCAGACGAGATCGGCGGGCCCGGGTGCGGGTATGAGGTTCTGCCAGGTCGCGGCGCTGTCTCGATACCCGGCGCTCGCGTCATGGATGGTCCGGATCATCCCCCCGGCGCGCCGCAGACCGTCCGGCTCGAGTGGGGAGAGCGCGTCGGCCATGGTGCCGGGGACGAATTCGATGACCTGGCGCCCAGCATCGTCGGGTGGGAACAGCCGCGGGACCTCGACGCCGGCGGCGGCCAGATGCGCGACGAACCGTTCGACCGACGCGGTCGCGTGCGTCCGGGGCTTGCGGACGGTGTCGCCGACACGGACCACGCTCGCGGTCGCGTTCCCTCCGGTGAGTGCGATCTCTGGCTCGTCCATGCAGGCGCGGCGGTCGCGGCGACGGCTCAGCCGGCCGGGCGCTCGATGAGCAGCAGGTTCTGCTTCGTGTCGGCGACCGTCACCCATCCGTCGCCGAACTGGTAGGTCATCCCGGTGCCATCCTCGCCGGTGAGCGATCGCGTCGGGTCTTCGGTGACGTACAGACCTTCGTCGGTGTCTTCGACGATCCAGCCTTGCGCGGCGAGTTGCTGCTGGGCAGCCTCGGCCTGATCGGCACTGATCGGCGCCCATCCGAAAATGAAGACGACTCCACTCGATACGCCGAAGTCCGCCCAGGTGCACTGCAGTCCGTCCGGGAGGGTCGAGCTGCCGACGACGAAGGGTTCTTCCTTCGCCGTCCATCCCTTGGCTGCCAAGTCTTTGAGGATGTCCCCGGAGACGAGCGTGTCGCAGGTCACATCCACAGCGGTGGGCGCGACGGTCGGCGTGGCGGACTGGCGGCTTGTCGCCGTCGGTGTCGGTGCCGTCGTGATCACGGTTTCGGTCGGCTGCGGGGCCGCGGGCGATGCGCATCCGCTGATGATCCCTGTCACCGCGATCAGACTGGTCAGCAAAGCAATGCGAGAGAGGCGGGGAGAGGCCATGTGCGGGATCCAGATCGTTCAGGCGGGGGCGTGGAGGAGGGTGAGGAACGCGTCGTGCAGAACGCCGTTGGTCGCCAGTGACGAACGGGACGACACCGATTCGGCGCCGTCGAAGTCGGTGAACGTTCCGCCGGCCCCTCGGATGATGGGCACGAGTGCGGCGATGTCGTACTCCTTGACGCCGAACTCGGCGACGAACTCCAGTCGCCCCTCGGCCAGCAGCATGTAGGGCCAGGTGTCGCCGTACCCGCGGTCGCGCCAGACGGCGCGACTGAGTCGCAGCAGGGCATCGGCGCGGCCGACTTCATCCCACTGCGCGATGCTCTGGAAGCTCACGCTGGATGCCGCAACCTCCGACACCGACGACACCGCGAGTCGCTTCGGCGACCCGGACGGGGTGTTCGTCCATGCACCGAGCCCGTCGGCGGCCCACCAGCGGCGCCCGATGGCGGGCTGGCTGGCGACGCCCACCCGGGGGACTCCATCGATCGCGAGGGCGATGAGGGTGGTCCACATCGGGATGCCCTTGAGGTAGTTCGCCGTGCCGTCGATGGGGTCGATGATCCACTGGCGCGGCGCATCGCCGCTCGCGCCGAACTCTTCGCCGAAGACGGCATCGTCCGGGCGCTCGGCGGCGAGGATCTCGCGGATCGCGCGCTCGGTCGCGAGGTCGGCCTCGGTGACGTGAGAGGCGTCGGCCTTCGTCCGCACCTCGAGATCGGCGGCATCGAACCGTGCCATCGCGACCTCGTCGGCTGCGTCCGCCAGACGCAGGGCGAGCGCCAGCTCCTCCGTGAGGTCGGCGTCGAAGGGCGCGTTCCACGAGGGCCGGGGGGAGGGGGAGCTCACCACTCCAGGATACGGTGCCGTGCGCGCCTCGATTGGCGGTCTCGCGCATCGGGATGGTAACGTTGGTCCTCGTTCGCCTCGCGGCGAGCAGCTCGCACCTCTAGCTCAATCGGCAGAGCAATTGACTCTTAATCAATGGGTTCAGGGTTCAAGTCCCTGGGGGTGCACAGCGAGAAAGGCCCCGGAGAGATCCGGGGCCTTTCGTGTGCGCCCGGTCAGGCCGCGTCGCCGATGAGCACCGCGACGCCCTCTTCGGCGGCATCCGCCTCGCGCGCGTCGATGCGGCCGAGCGCGCGTCGACCGACGGCGATCGTGGCGGCGGAGAGCAGCACAGAGACCGCGGCGAAGACGAAGGGCACACCGGCGCCCCACGCGTGCCACAGCAGCGCGGCGAGGGGCGGAGCGGCGGCGCCCCCGAGGAACCGCACGGCGGAGTACGCCGAGCTCGCGACCGACCGGGGGAGGTCGGTGGCCTCCATGACCGACTCGGTGAGGATCGTGTTCATGAGGCCCAGCAGCAGGCCGCCGACGATGATGCAGGCCACCAGAGCGGCGGGCGTCTCGACCGCGATTGCCGCCACCAGCAGGTCGACCGCGAGAAGCGGGAGCACGATCATCATCGCCGTCGATCGGGAGAGCCGGCGCAGGAGGAGCGGGGCGACCCAGACGCTCGTGACGGCGAGGGCGACGCCCCATCCGAAGAACGTCAGCCCGATGCCCATCGCACCGAATCCGAGGGGGAAAGGCGAGAAGGCGAGCAGCACGAAGAACCCGATGTTGTAGAACAGCGCGGCGATCGCGAGCACGGCGAGGGCAGGCTGGCGCAGGGCGCGGATCGGGGCCGACAGCGGGATGGGCTGACGCTTCTCGCCGCCGCTGCGCACGAGCGCCAGGACGGCGATGAACGCGATCGCCATGAGCGCGACGACGCCGAAGAACGGTCCACGCCAGCTGATCTCGCCGAGGATGCCGCCGAGGAGGGGCCCGATGGCGATGCCGAGGCCGAGCGCCGCCTCATAGAGGATGATGGCCGCCGCCGATCCGCCGGACGCGGCGCCCACGATGGTGGCCAACGCGGTGGAGATGAACAGGGCGTTGCCGAGGCCCCAGCCCGCCCGGAATCCGATGACGGCGTCGACGCTTCCGGCCGTCGCGCAGAGGAGCGCGAAGACGACGATGATGCCGAGCCCGATCAGGAGGGTGGCCTTCGCGCCGATGCGGCTCGAGACCCAGCTGGTGATGAGCATCGCCAGTCCCGTCACCACGAGATAGCTCGTGAAGAGGAGCTCGGTCTCCACCGGCGACGCCTCGAGCGATTCCGCGATCGCCGGGAGGATCGGGTCGACCAGTCCGATGCCCATGAACGCCACGACGCTCGCGAACGCGACGGCCCAGACCTGCGCCGGCTGGCGCCAGACGCTCGCTGTCGGTGCGCCGCTCATCGTGCCACCTCCGCCGTGCTGCGGGTCTTGGCGGCGAGGATGTCGGCGACCCTCGCGACCGCGGCCCAATCGTCGTCTCCGAGGTCGGCGAAGCTCGGCGCCAGCGTCCGCCCGAGGAGGCCGAACCACTCCTCGAGGGCGGAGAGACCGGCATCCGTCGCCGCGAGGACGGTCGCGCGGGAGTCGCGCGGGTCGGTCGTGCGGGCGACGAGCCCGGCGTCGACCATCTGTCCGACGAGGCGCGTCATACCGGGCTGGCTCACGCGACTGAGCGTGGCGAGGTCGCCGAGCCGCTGCGGACCATGGTCGCGGAGCAGGGTGAGCGTGCGCCACTGTGCGGCGGGGGCTTCGTTGCGTGTCTCCAGCGATGCCATCCGCGTCAAGGCGTGGGCACCGACGAGCAGACGGAGGATCTGATCTTCTGTGCGCATAACACGAGTATATATCTTTGTTATGCAACTCGGGTTACCGGATCGTGATCCGCGCGGTGTTTGACACCGCCGGCCAACCTGAACATGATTGCAGTACCTGAATCAGTTCTCAGGTTCCTATCAATGGTGAAAGGCACGCACATGCGGGTTACGAAGAAGTTGCTCCTGGGAACCGTGGCCATCACGGCAGCCCTCGCCCTTGCGGCCTGCGCGCCGACCACCGGTGGTACCACCACCCCCTCGGAGAGCGGCGCGGCCGGGCCGGCGGAGATCACCGTGGGTGTGATCACGAGCGAGACCGGCCCCCTCGCCAGCTACGGCAAGCAGTACCTCGACGGGTTCAAGGCGGGGCTCGACTATGCGACAGACGGCACGAACGAGGTGGACGGCACGAAGATCACGGTCGACTACCGTGACGACGCCGGCGACCCCGACACCGCCGTCGGCGCCGCCAAGGAGCTCATCGGCGCGGGCGTGAACATCCTCGCCGGCAGCGCCTCCTCCGGTGTGGCCGCGGCTGTCGCCGAGCAGGCCGGCCAGAACAAGGTGCTGTTCGTCTCGGGCCCCGCGGCCGCCGACGCGCTCACCGGCATCAACGAGTACACCTTCCGCAGCGGACGGCAGTCGGCACAGGACGTCGCCACCGCCGGCACGTTCCTCGGCGACCTCGAGGGCAAGACCGTCACGGTCTTCGCGCAGAACACGGCATTCGGCCAGGGCAACGAAGCGGCCGTCAAGGCGATCCTCGGGGCCAAGGGAGCGACCGTGAACAGCGTGCTCGTCGCTGAGGACGTCACGGAGTTCACCCCCTTCGCCCAGCAGGTGCTGGCGGGCAGCCCCGACCTCGTGTTCGTCGCGTGGGCCGGTGCGACCTCGGGCGCGATGTGGCAGGCGATGAGCCAGCAGGGCGTATTCGACGCAGTGCCGGTCGTCACCGGGCTCGGCGATTCGGCGACCTTCGGTGCGTATGGGGATGCCTCGGACAAGATCAGCTTCCTGAACTACTACTTCCCCGGAGCTCCCGACAACGACGTCAACGCGAAGATGATCGAGCTCGTCGAGGCTGCCGGCGGCACCCCCGACCTGTTCACCCCCGACGGGTTCAACGCCGCGATCATGCTGGTGCAGGCCATCAAGGAGGGCAGGGGAGACGTCGACGCGATGGTCGCCTCGCTCGAGGACTTCTCGTTCGACGGCCCCAAGGGCAAGCTCACCGTCCGTGCCGGGGATCACGCGCTGATCCAGGACATGTACCAGGTGAAGCTGGTCGCCGACGGAGACAGCTTCGTCCCCGAGCTGATCGACACTGTCCCGGCCGACGAGGTCACCCCGGCGGAAGCGCAGTAACACCGGATGAGCACCCCAGTCCCGTCCGCGCTCACCGTGCAGGGCCTCGGCCTGCAGATCGGCGGCGCGACCATTCTCAAGGATGTCGACTTCGACATCGCGCCCGGCACACTCGTCGGCGTGATCGGACCCAACGGAGCCGGAAAGACCACGCTGTTCAACGTGATCTCCGGACTCACGCGGCCCACGGCCGGACAGATCCTGATGAACGGCGAGGACATCACCCGCTCGTCCGTGCCCCGACGGGCGCGGGCGGGACTGGGGCGCACCTTCCAGACCTCCAGCCTCTTCCCGCGGCTCAGCGTGCTCGAGAACGTCCGGTTGGCCGCGCAGGTCTCGCGCGGCGGCAACTTCTCGCTGCTGCGCTTCCCGCGTCGCTCGGATGCCGCGACGGCACACGCGCTCGAGCAGCTCGTGAAGGTCGGGCTGACGCACAAGCTCGACACCCCCGCGGGCGACATCTCGCACGGCGACAAGCGCAAGCTCGAGATCGCGGTGCTGCTGGCCACACAGGCATCCCTCGTGTTGCTCGATGAGCCGATGGCGGGCGTCGCATCCGGCGACGTGCCCGGACTCGTCGACAACATCCGCGAGATGCAGCGCGCGACCGGCTGCACGGTTGTGATGGTCGAGCACCACATCGACGTGCTGATGGGTCTGGTCGACAAGGTGGCCGTCATGTACTCGGGTTCGATCATCGCTTTCGACAGCCCGCAGCAGATCATGGCGAACCCCCTCGTGCAAAGCGCCTATCTCGGCACGACTCAGGGTGCGGCCGCATGAGCGCGCCCATCCTCACGGTCTCGCACCTGTCGGCATCCATCGCCGGGCAGCAGGTCGTCGAAGACGTCACCTTCGAGGTCCCCGCCACCGGCATCACCGCCGTCCTCGGACGCAACGGCGTCGGCAAGACCTCGAGCATCCGCGGCATCCTCGGCCTGATCCAGCGCCGCGGCGAGGTTATTCTCGCGGGCGAGCGGATCGACGGCCTCCCGACGCACCGCATCGTCCAGCGCGGCGTGGGCTACGTCCCCGAAGACCGCGAGGTCTTCGCCGGGCTCACCGTCGCGGAGAACCTCGCCCTCGCCGAGCGCGACAAGCACCCGCGCCGCGACTTCGTGGCAGACCTGTTCCCCGACCTGGTCAAGCGTCGCGGCCAGCTGGCCGGCACGCTCTCGGGCGGGCAGCAGCAGATGGTCTCGGTCGCGCGGGCGCTCCTCAACGAGAACCAGATCCTGCTGGTCGACGAGCCGACTAAGGGCCTCGCCCCCAAGATCGTGGCAGAGGTCGCCGATGCGCTGCAGGAGGCATCCAAGGTCGTCCCGATCCTCCTCGTCGAGCAGAACCTCGAGGTCGTCCGGCGACTCGCCGACGACGCGATCGTCATCGCGAGCGGCCGCGTCGTGCACGTCGGCAAGGCCCGTGCGATCCTCGACGACGAATCACTGACCACGCGACTGCTGGGTGTCAGTGCGGAGGCCCACGCATGAGCAGCATCGTCCTCATCCTGCTGACCGGCATCGGACTCGGCGCACTGTACTTCCTGGTGGCATCGGGCCTCAGCTTGATCTACGGCCTCATGCACGTGCTCAACTTCGCGCACGGCGCGTTCCTGACCCTGAGCGCGTTCGTGGGCTGGCAAGTGGCGCAGGCTCTCGGCACCGCCTCGTGGGGATCGTTCCTCGTGTCGATCCTGGTCGGCGCCGTCGTCGGTGCGATCTTCGCGACGCTCACGGAGCTCATCCTCATCCGTCCGCTCTACGAGCGGCACATCGAGCAGGTGCTGGTCACCGTCGGGCTGTCCTTCGCGGCGGTGGCCCTCTTCGAGGGGATCTGGGGAACGGATGCCGTGAACATCGCCGGGCCCGCATGGCTGAAGGGCACCACCGACGTGCTCGGCGCGCGGATTCCGAACACCTACTGGGTGCTGATGATCGCCGCAGCGATCGTGCTCGTCGCGCTCGTGCTGTTCCTGAAGAAGACCCGCTACGGCATGATCATCCGCGCGGGCGTCGAGAACCGCTCGATGGTCACCGCGCTCGGCATCGACGTGCGCAAGAGCTTCACGCTCGTCTTCGCGATCGGCGGGGCGGCCGCCGGCATCGGCGGCGTGCTCGCGATGCACTACACGACGTTCGTCTCGGCCCACCTGGGCTCGACGCTGCTGATCTTCGCGTTCATCGTGACCGTGATCGGCGGCCTCGGCTCGCTCACGGGCGCCGCGATCGCCTCGGTCATCGTGGCGGTTCTGCAGCAGTTCGCCAACGTCTACCTCAACGGCACCGGCGACTTCATCGTCGTCGCGCTGCTCGCCGTCGTGCTGCTTGTGCGGCCACGAGGCCTCATGGGGAGGAAAGCATGACCGTCACCACAGGTGTCCCCACCCTTGTCCGCGGCCGTGCGGGCGCTCTCCTGCCCTTCATCGTCGGCGGTGCGCTGGTGGTGCTCATGGCGCTGCTGCCCCTCCTGAACATCTCGATCCCCGGCATCCTGCCCGGCGCGACCTACACGCCGGGTAGCCTTGCGCTTCTGTCGCTGTGCATGGTGTTCGCGGCGCTCGCCCTGTCGTACAACCTGATCCTCGGCACCGCGGGCATGCTCTCCTTCGGTCACGCCCTGTACTTCGGCGCGGGCGCCTACGGTCTGGGGCTCGCGCTGAAGTACCTGGGCGTGCCGATGTGGCCGGGCGTCCTCATCGCGCTGGTCGGCGGGCTCGTGATCGCCCTGTTCACCGGCGCGATCGCCATGCGCGTCTCGGGCATCCCGTTCGCGATGGTGACGCTCGCCTTCGCGCAGGCAGGATCCGTGCTCGTCCGCCGCAACCAGCAGGTCACCGGCGGCGAAGAGGGCCTGCGGCTGCCGGTCGATCAGGTCCCGGACTGGCTGGTCGGGGTCGTCAACACCCGCAACCTCTACTGGTTCACGCTCGTCGTGCTGGTCGTCGTCTACCTCGTGGTGCTCTGGGTCGACCGGTCTCGTCTGGGGCACCTCGCTGAAGCGACCCGGGAGAACGAACTGCGCGTCCAGGTGCTGGGCCTGCGCCCCTACACCGCCAAGCTCATCGTGTTCGTCGTCGCGGCGCTGTGCGCGTCGCTGGCCGGCATCGCCTACATGTTGCTGCAGTCGGGCACGCAGCCGAGCGCCGTGGGCGCCGATCTCACGATCACGGTGCTCGTGATGGTCGTCCTCGGTGGCGTGGGGTTCCGGTGGGGTGCCATCTTGGGGGGTGTGCTGTACACGATCCTCGACCAGCGGCTGACGGTGCTCGCCCGCTCGGAGTGGATCCAGGCGCTCCCGGACGTCCTGCGGATCCCGCTGTCGGAGCCGCTCTTCCTGCTCGGCGCCCTGTTCATCCTCGTGGTCATGTTCGTCCCCGGCGGGATCGCGGGCACCATCGATGCGTGGGTGCGCCGCCGTCGCGGGGAGCGCACGCGGTCGGCGCTGCGACAGGCGAGCGATGCGGACGCTGTGTCCGACGAGCCCGCGGAGGTGCGCGCATGAGCGACATCGTGGTCGACGGCCCGGCGTGCGCCGACGGTGCGCACACGCTCGGCCGGTGGCTCACCGACCGTGCGATCGCGACGCCCGATCACGTCGCGATCGACGACCGCGGTGTGCGCATCGGATACGGCGAGCTGGAGAAGCGCGCTCGGCGGCTGGCGCGGCAGCTGCGCCGGGCGGGCTACGGTTCGGGGGCGCGCATCGCGACGGTGTCGGGCAATTCGATCGACCACGTGGTGGCTTTCTTCGCCTGCGCGAAAGCCGGAATCGCGTTCGTGCCGCTGTCGTGGCGGTCGTCTGCGCGTGAGCTCGGTGATCTGCTGGAGCACGCCGCACCGGCACTCGTCCTCGTCGAGGACGAGTACATCGCGCTCGCCGACGACGCCTTCCGCCGTGTCGCGTCGCGCCCTCCGGTCGCCGCGCTCGGCACGACCGGCATCGAAGCGATCGTGCCCGAGCGCGTAGGCGGAGGCGAGGTGCGCCGGGGGGTGCGCGACGACGACCCGCTGCTCGTCATCTACACGTCCGGGAGCGAAGCGGCGCCGAAGGGCGTCGTCCTCACCCACGCCAACTGCTTCTGGAACAACCTCGCCCTGGCGGGCGCCACGCAGCTCACCGCCGACGACGTCGTGCTGGCGATGCTGCCGCAGTTCCACGTCGCGGCGTGGAACTGCCAGCCCCTTCTGGCGTGGTGGGTGGGGGCGACGGTGGTCCTCGAGCGGTCGTTCCAGCCGCGCCGCATCCTGCAGCTGCTGACCGACCGCGGGGTGACCGCGATGATGGGCGTGCCCACGCAGTACCGCCTGCTCGTCGACGATCCGGGTTTCGCCGAGCTGGCCCCCGCCTCCCTCCGGGTGGCGCTCGTCGGTGGCGCGACGATGCCGGACGACCTCGCCCAGCGGTGGGCGGACGCCGGGCTGCCCCTCACCCAGGGCTACGGGCTCACCGAGGCCGCGCCCAATGTCCTCTGCGCCGGTCGGCCGTATCCGCATGTGGACGTCCTTCTCGTCGATCCGTCCTCGCAGCTCCCGCTGGAGGGGGTCGCGCGCGGCGAGCTGTGGGTCCGCGGACCGAGCGTCTTCGCCGGCTACCTGGGCGACCCCGACGCGACATCCCGCGCGCTCGTCAGGACACCCGACGGCGTGTGGCTGCGCACGGGCGATATCGTCCGGCGGGGCGCCGACGGGCTGCTGCAGATCGTCGACCGCGTGAAGGACATCTACATCTCCGGCGGCGAGAACGTCGCCCCCGCCGACGTGGAACGCGCGCTGTGCCGCCACCCCGGCATCGCCGACGCCGCCGTCGTGGGCGTGCCGGATGCGGTCTGGGGTGAGCGGGGCGTCGCGTTCGTCGTTCCCGCCGCCGAGGCCCGGCTGAGCGAAGACGAAGTGCTCGCCCACGCGCGCGGCGAGCTCGCCGGATTCAAAGTGCCCGTACGGGTCGTCTTCGTCGACGACCTCCCGCGGTCGACGATCGAGAAGCTGGCCCGCTCGCGCCTGCGCGCACGGGCCATCGAACTGGTGAAGGGAACCGCTCATGAGCACCGCTGAGCACACCGAGGCCGACGCGCCACACGAGCCGTCGCTGTCGGCGACGGGCAAACCGCTCACCAAACGGGGCGAAGCGACGAGGCGGAAGCTGTTGGAGGCGGCCGAGCAGGTCTTCGCATCGCTCGGCTACCACGAGGCATCCATCGTGAAGATCACCGAGCGCGCCGGGATCGGACTCGGCACGTTCTACCTGTACTTCGACAGCAAGCAGCAGATCTTCGAAGAGCTCGTCATCGACCTCAACCGCCGCGTGCGTCATTCGATGACGGAGGCGATGGCCGGCGCCACCAACCGCATCGAAGCCGAGCGCGCCGGGTTCGAGGGCTTCTTCCGATTCACCGCGGCGCATCCCGCTCTCTACCGCGTGGTGCGGGAGGCCGAGTTCGTCTCACCCGAGACGCTGCGCCTGCACTACACCCGCATCGTCGACGGCTACGAAGCGGGCCTGAAAGCCGCGCAGCAGGTCGGCGACGTCGACGACACCCTCGACCCGGAGGTGACGGCGTGGGCGCTCATGGGTGCGGGCGAGCTCATCGGCATGCGGTTCCTCCTGTGGGAGCGCGACGACGCCGGCCGGCCTCCGGCGACCATGCCGGTGGAGATCATCGACCGCATGATGGGCTTCATCGGAAACGGCCTCGCCCCGCGTACGGACAAAGGAGACACCCATGACTGAACACGACCTCGCCGGCAAGCGCGCCATCGTCACGGGCGGGGCCAGCGGCATCGGCCTCGCCTGCGCGCACGAGTTCGCCGCCCGCGGCGCGCACGTCGTCATCGCCGACTTCAACGCGGATGCCGCCGCAGCGGCGGCCGCGGAGATCGGCGGCGAGGCGTGGGTCGTCGACCTGTCGGACACGCGCGCGCAGGAGGACCTGCGCCTCGACGCCGACATCCTGGTGAACAACGCGGGGATCCAGACCGTCGCCCCCGTCCACGAGTTCGATCCCGAGCGGTGGCGCTTCATGCACCGCCTCATGGTCGAGTCGCCGTTCCTCCTCATCCGTGCGGCGCTCCCGACGATGTACGCGCGCGGCTGGGGGCGCATCGTCAACATCTCGAGCGTCCACGGCCTGCGGGCGAGCGCCTACAAGTCGGCCTACGTGGCCGCCAAGCACGCGCTGGAGGGGCTGTCGAAGGTCACCGCCCTCGAAGGAGGCGCGCACGGCGTCACGAGCAACTGCATCAACCCGGCGTATGTGCGGACCCCGCTCGTCGAAGCGCAGATCGCCGATCAGGCGAAGGTCCACGGCATCCCGGAGGCGGAGGTCGTGGAGAAGATCATGCTCACCGAGACCGTCGTCAAGCGCCTGGTCGAGGCCGACGAGGTGGCCTCGCTCGTCGGGTGGCTGGTCTCGGACCGCGCGGGCATGGTCACCGGCGCGAGCTACACGCTCGACGGCGGCTGGTCGGCCCGATGAGCGAGCGCCCGCGCCGTCTGATCGCGGTCCCCGTCGACGGCGGCGACCTCACGGTCGGCGTGTGGGATGCCGCCCCCGCGGGCGCCGCAGACCTCGCCGCGCCGACGATCGTCGCCGTCCACGGCGTGACCTCGTCGCACCTCGCGTGGGAGCTTCTGGCGGAGGCGCTTCCCGGGGTCCGCATCGTCGCGCCCGACCTCCGCGGGCGCGGGCACAGCAACACGCTCGTCGGTCCGGCCGGCATGCGCGCGCATGCGGCCGATCTCGCGGCGGTCTTCGCGCACCTCGATCTCGGTCCGACGATCGTGGTCGGCCATTCGATGGGCGGGTTCGTCAGCGCGGTCTTCACGTATCTGCATCCGGAGCTCGTGTCGCAGCTCGTGCTCGTCGACGGCGGTCTCCCGCTCGATGTCCCGTCCGGCCTGAGTCCGGAGGAGCTCGTCGCGACGATCCTGGGGCCCACGGCGGAGCGGCTGTCGATGACGTTCGCCGACACCGAGGCCTACCTCGATTTCTGGCGCGACCATCCCGCGTTCGCGGGGGAGTGGACGCCGGCGCTCGAGCGCTACCTGGCCTACGACCTGGTGCCCGACGGCCACGGGGCGCTGCGCCCCGCAACGACGTTCGCCACCACGATCGAAGACACGATCGACCAGAACTCCGGGGGCCTCATCCGGGAGGCGGTGGCGGGGCTTCGTCGCCCGACGACGCTCATCACGGTGCCGCGCGGACTGCGGAACGAACCTCCCGGGCTCTACCCGCCCCGCCATCTCGACGCGATGCTGGTCGAGCTCCCGGGGATCGCGCATGAGCGCTGGGACGACCTCAACCACTACACCGTCGTGCTCGGACGCACCGGTGCCACCGCACTGGCGGCGGTGATCGCCGCGCAGCTGGCCGCCGCCGCGCGCTGAGCGCTCAGCGCGCGCCCGCGGCGATGCGGGTCGACAGCTCGTGGGCGTGCGCGAGCAGCGTGCGGCCGAGCTCCGGAACACGGTCCGGCCCGAACCGGAAGTCGACTCCCGTGAGGCTGAGCGCCCACTGCGGGTGGCCCGACCGGTCGAAGACCGCGGCCCCGAGGCCGTAGCTCCCCGCCACGATGAGCCCGGCGTTGACCGCGAAGCCCCGCGACTGGGTCTCGCGCAGCCGTGCCCGCAGTCGCGCCTCCGCGTGCGACGACCCCCACTCCGCCGCGAGGTCCGGATGGCGTTCGAAGTAGGCGTCCACATCGTGGGGCGGCAGGAAGGCGAGGATCGCGAGGCCGGCGGACGCGACGCCCAGGGGGAACCGCACCCCCTCCGAGAGCACGAACGATCGGATGGGGAAGCTTCCGTCCTCACGCAGCAGGCACACCGTCTCGTCGCCGCGGCGCACCGAGAGGAAGGCGCTCTCCTCGGTGCGCACGGCCAGCGAGCGGACGATGTCGCGCGCGGTGGCGGTGATGTCGTAGCGGGATGCCGCCACCGTGCCCATCAGGTAGAGCTCGGGGCCCGGCATCCACCTGCTCGTGCCGTCGTCGAGGTCGACGAGCCCCTCGTGACGCAGGGCCGCCATCAGGCGGTGCGCGGTCGGGCGGGTGAGACCGGCCCGCAGTGCGAGTTCCTGCGTCCCGATGCCGGCTTCTCCGGCGCGGGTGACGAGGCGGAGGAGCGCCGCGGCGCGCGCGACCGACTGCGCTCCGGGAACGCTGCGTGCGGCGGGGTTGTCCACGATATGGACACTACGGTGCCCGGTATCCAGATGGCAAACACCGACGTGCGCCGACGGGCCGGGCGCGCGCAGGATAGGGGGAAAGAGCAGGAACGAAGGAGTCCCACGTGATCGACAAGACCTCACCGTCCGCCGCCGCCGCCGTGGCCGACATCGGCGACGGCGCCTCCCTCGCCGTGGGCGGCTTCGGCCTGTCCGGCAACCCGATCGCGCTGATCACGGCGCTGCTCGAGCAGGGCACGGGCGATCTCAATATCGTCTCGAACAACTGCGGCGTCGACGACTGGGGACTCGGCGTGCTGCTGAACGCGAAACGCATCCGCAAGATGACGTCGTCGTACGTCGGCGAGAACAAGGAGTTCGAACGGCAGTTCCTGTCGGGGGAGCTCGAACTCGAGCTCACCCCGCAGGGCACGCTCGCCGAGAAGCTGCGGGCCGGTGGCGCCGGCATCGCCGCCTTCTACACCCAGACCGGCGTCGGCACCCAGGTGGCCGAGGGCGGGCTACCGCGCAAGCACGACGGCGCGGGCGGCATCGCCGTGGCCTCACCGCAGAAGGACGTGCGACGGTTCGCGCCCGGCGGAGCCGAGGGCGACTACGTCCTCGAGGAGGCCATCGTCACCGACTTCGCCCTCGTGCACGCGGCCAAGGGCGACACCCACGGCAACCTCGTCTTCCACAAATCGGCGCGCAACTTCAATCCGCTCGCGGCGATGGCCGGGCGCATCTGCATCGCGCAGGTCGAGGAGCTCGTCCAGCCCGGCGAGCTCGACCCCGATGAGGTCCACCTGCCGGGCGTCTACGTCCACCGCATCGTCGAGGTCGGGCGCGACATCGAGAAGCGCATCGAGCGGCGCACCGTGACGGTCGCCGACGCCCTCTCCCACGACATCCCCGAAGGAGCCTGAACCATGGCACTGTCCCGCAACGACATGGCGGCGCGCGCCGCAGCCGAACTCGCCGACGGCTCCTACGTCAACCTCGGCATCGGTCTGCCCACGCTCGTGCCCAACTACGTGCCGGAGGGGGTGACCGTGGTGCTGCAGTCGGAGAACGGCATCCTCGGAGTCGGGCCCTACCCGACCGAGGAGAACGTCGACCCCGATCTGATCAACGCCGGAAAGGAGACCGTCACCGTCCTCCCCGGCTCGGCGTTCTTCGACTCCGCGCTGAGCTTCGGGATGATCCGCGGTGGGAAGATCGACGCCGCCATCCTCGGTGCCATGCAGGTGTCGGCCGCCGGAGACCTCGCCAACTGGATGATCCCCGGCAAGATGGTGAAAGGCCCGGGTGGCGCCATGGACCTCGTGCACGGCGCGGCACGGGTCATCGTGCTGATGGAGCACGTCGCGAAAGACGGCTCACCGAAGATCGTCGATGCGTGCTCGCTGCCGCTCACCGGTCGGGGCGTGGTCGACCGCATCATCACCGACCTCGCGGTGATCGACGTGACCCCCGACGGCCTCGTGCTCGTCGAGACCGCCCCGGGGGTCACGGTCGCCGAGGTCGTCGCCGCCACCCAGCCGCCCCTCCGCATCTCCGAGTCGCTGAAGGAACTCGCATGAACACCTCAGACGTCGTCATCGTCGCCGCCGCGCGCACGCCCCAAGGTCGCCTCAAGGGCCAGCTGTCGTCGTTCACCGCACCCCAGCTGGGTGCCTTCGCCATCGCGGGCGCGCTCGAGAAGGCACGGATCCCGGCGACCGCGGTGGATGCGGTCATCATGGGGCAGGTGCTTCCGGCCGGTTCGGGCCAGAACCCGGCCCGGCAGGCGGCGATCGGCGCCGGCATCGGGTGGGATGTGCCGGCTTCGTCGGTCAACAAAGTGTGTCTGTCGGGCCTCACGGCCATCATCGACGCGGCGCGCATGATCGCCGCCGGCGACGCGGCCGTCGTGGTGGCGGGCGGCATGGAGTCGATGTCGCAGGCACCCCACCTCCTCAGGGGCTCGCGCGTGGGCTGGTCCTACGGATCGGTCGAGGTGCTCGACCACATGGCCCACGACGGCCTCACCGACGCGTACGACCGCGAGAGCATGGGGGCCTCGACCGAGCGCCTCAATCCCGGCCACGACGTCGACCGCACGGCCCAGGACACCGTGGCGGCGCACTCGCATCAGCGCGCGGCCGCCGCCCGCGAGGCGGGTCTTTTCGACGCGGAGATCGTCGCGGTCGAGGTGCCGCAGCGCCGCGGCGAGCCCGTCGCCGTCACGAGCGACGAAGGCATCCGCCCCGACTCGACGGTCGAGAGCCTGGCCGGGCTCCGACCAGCCTTCGCCCAGGACGGCACCATCACGGCGGGCAACTCGTCGCCGATCTCCGATGGGGCCGCCGCGGTCGTGCTCACCACCCGCGCACACGCCGACGATAACGGATGGCCGGTGCTCGCCGCGGTCGGAGCGAACGGTCAGGTCGCCGGCCCCGACAACTCCCTGCACGCGCAGCCGGCCCGGGCGATCGAGCGCGCGCTCGTGAAGCAGGGGATCGGCGTCGGCGAGCTGGATCTCGTCGAGATCAACGAGGCCTTCGGTGCGGTCGTGGCGGTCTCGCAGCGCGAGCTCGGCCTCGGCGACGACATCGTGAACATCCACGGCGGCGGCATCGCCCTCGGACACCCGATCGGCGCCTCAGGGTGCCGGCTCGTCGTCCACGCCGTCCACGAGCTCGTCCGGCGCGGTGCCGGCACGGCGGCGGTCGGGCTCTGCGGGGGCGGCGGCCAGGGTGAAGCGCTTATCCTTGTGCGTTGAGCTTTCGACACGAGGAGACGCCCATGTGTTCACCCATCACCTGCACCACCTGCGGCAAGACGACGTGGACCGGCTGCGGCCAGCACATCGACAGCGCGCTGGAGGGCGTCGCGGCGCAGGACCGCTGCACCTGCGCGCGCTGAGCTCGCTCAGACGTCGAAGCGACGCTTGAGGAGCTTCTGCTCCTTGCCCGAGACGGGGGAGTCGGGGGCGATCAGCTTGCCGCGGCCCGCGCGGTAGGTGTCGACGATCGTGCCGATCGACAGCGCGAGAGTGATGCCCCAGCTCAGCCACGCGAGGCCTTGCCGCCAGGTGAACGGGGCGTCGCCGCGAACGCCCCGAAGCAGGGCCATCCCGGTGGACAGGGCGGTGATGATCCCGGTGCCGAAGAGGTACTTGCGCATGGGCACCACGCTACCCCGGCCTTCGGCGTGTGTGCGCGCTTGTTAGCCTGGGGTCGGGTCTGCCGATACACAGGTCTGCCGAAAGGAGCCCCGTGAGCGACATTTCCGGCGCCGCCGAGTTCGTGGTGGTGTCCAACCGACTGCCGGTCGATCGGTCCGATGACGAGAACGAGCCCTGGCGGCGCTCTCCCGGCGGTCTCGTCGCCGCACTCGAACCCGTGCTGCAGTCCTCGGGTGGAGCGTGGGTGGGATGGCCGGGTCAGCCCGACATCTGCGTCGACCCGTTCGAGTTCGACGGGATGTCTCTCGTCCCCGTGACGCTCACCGCCGAGGAGGTCGAGCTCTACTACGAGGGCTTTTCCAACGACACGATCTGGCCGCTCTACCACGACGTGATCTCGCCGCCCGCCTACCACCGCGAGTGGTGGGATGCGTATGAGCGCGTCAATCGCTCGTTCGCCGAAGCCGCCGCCTCCATCGCCGCCCCCGGTGCGACGGTGTGGGTCCACGACTATCAGCTCCAACTGGTGCCGTGTCTGCTGCGCGAGCTTCGGCCCGATCTCGTGATCGGCTACTTCCACCACATTCCGTTCCCCGCATACGGCATCTACGCGCAGCTGCCGTGGCGGCGACAGGTGCTCGAAGGACTCCTCGGTGCCGACGTCATCGGATTCCAGCGCGTGCAGGATGCCGGCAACTTCGCTCGTGCCGTGCGCCGCCAGCTCGGCTTCGAGACGAAGGCCGGCTCGATCCGCGTGCCGGTGGAGGGCGCGCCGGATCGGATCGCGGTCTCGAAGGCGTATCCCATTTCGATCGACGTCGCCACCTACGACGAGCTCGCCCGACGGCCGGATGTCCAGGAGCGTGCCCGGGAGATCCGCGCGAGCCTGGGCGACCCCGCGACGGTGCTCTTCGGCGTCGACCGGCTCGACTACACGAAAGGCATCACGCACCGGCTGAAGGCGTACGGCGAGCTCCTCGCCGATCACCGGCTGGAGGTCGAGGACGTCACCCTCGTCCAGGTCGCGAGCCCGAGCCGCGAACGCGTCGCGGCCTACATGCAGCTGCGCGATGAGATCGAGCTCGCCGTCGGCCGCATCAACGGCGACCACGACACGGTGGGGCACACCGCCATCCGCTACCTCCACCACTCCTACCCGCGGGAGGAGATGGTCGCGCTGTACCTCGCGGCCGATGTGATGCTCGTCACGGCGCTCCGCGACGGCATGAACCTCGTCGCCAAGGAGTACATCGCCAGCCGCATCGACAACCGCGGGGTCCTGGTGCTGAGCGAGTTCACCGGGGCGGCCGACGAGCTCACGCAGGCGGTCAAGGTCAACCCGCACGACATCGCCGGGCTGAAGGACGCCATCATGCAGGCGATCGACATGGACCCGGCCGAGCAGACCCGCCGGATGCGGGCGCTCCGGCGCCGCGTGCGCGACCACGACGTCGCCGACTGGTCGCGCGGTTTCCTCGCCGACCTCGAACGGGCACGCAGCCGCTGGGGTCATGCGCGACGCCATCGGATCGTCCTGCAGGGGGGCCACGGTGCCGTCGAAGTCGAGGGCGACGAGGAGCCGTTCGGTCCCCGCGAGGTGGGCGACGGCTTCGCTCGGCGTCACG
>JACEFY010000100.1 GCA_016807485.1 Stenotrophomonas maltophilia
GCGTCGATGCCCGCCTCGGCGTCGACGATGCCTCCTTCATCGGGGCGATCGAGACGGATGCCGCACCCGCGGGCGTGCTCGTGAGCCTGTCGCTGAGCCTCGGGGGCGCGCAGCGCGAAGATGCGGTGCGGCAGATCGCCACGCTCGTCGATGCCGCAGCCGACAGCGTCGGCGGACCGGTGCGGTTCCACGCGCACTACGGCCCGGTCGCCGGGAGCACCCCGCGCGGCGATGCGCTGCTGCACGAGGAGGTGCGGGAGCAGCTCCGCGCGCCGTCGACCGTGGTGCCGTCCACCGATGCGCGTTCGTCGGCAGCCGCCATCCGTTCCTCCGCCCTGCTGATCACCGGCCGCTATCACCCGGCGGTGTTCGCCGCGCCTGCCGGTGTGCCGGTGCTCGGACTCGTCACCGACGAGTACACCGCCGTCAAGCAGCGCGGCGCGCTGGGCCACTGGGGTCAGGACACCGTCGCGCCCCTCGCGGCCGCAGGCACGCTCGGGGTCGAGCGGCTCGCTGGGCTCTGGAGTGCGCGGGACGAGATCCGCGCGGAGGCTGCGCGTCGCCTCCCCGCGCATCGCGCGTCAGCGGCGGCGTGGTGGGACGAGGTCGCGGCTGCGGCCGGGCGCGGTTCGGACTCAGCCGGACGCTGATCCGCCCCGCCCCACGGCGTCGAGCCGGACGAAGGCGACCAGCACGCCGGCGAGGAACGCTCCCAGGCCGCCGATCGCCATGTCGCTGATGGTGTCGTTGTACTCGACGAAGATCTCGTCGCTGATGAACGTGTAGCCGATCCACTCCACCATCTCCCACAGTGCGCTGAGCGCGAGCCCGAGGGTCGGCACGAGGACGAGCGGCGCCCACACCCCCACCGCAGGGTCGGCGACGACGTGCAGGCGCGCGAGCCAGAGATAGCACACGGCGGCCACCACGCCCGTCGCGACGAAGTGCACTAGGAGGTCCCATCCCTCGATCGTCGTGTAGAGGTCGAGCACGTTGCTCCACGCCGCCACCAGCACGGTGACGCCGAAGACGACGTCGAACCAGGGGCGCACCCCGACGAAGCGGGGCAGGAGGAGTGCCGGCAGCGCGAACGCCAGGATGCCGGCATCCGTCGGCTGCCACCAGACCGCGGCGGCGACGACGCTCAGCAGCCCGATCACCCGCACGGCATCGGCCGCGTAGGCGAGCGGGGTCCGCGGCGGCCGGAGGAAGTTCTCGATCATGCGATCCCTGACTCGCTCTCGCGCGGGGCTGCTCCGATGACGAGCACCGCCTGCACCGGCAGGTGGTCGGAGGGCCACCGGCCCGACACCGCGCGCGTGTTCACGGCGATCTCGGCGACGCGGACGTCGGCCGTCACGGCGATCCAGTCGATCCGACGGCCGGTGCTGCGCGGAGGTCGGTAGTTCGTGTGCGTGTCCCACTCCGGGCTCGTCCGGCGTTCGGCCACCTCCCACGCGTCGCGCAGCGTATCGGCGGCCAGCAACGCGCGGATCGGCGGCGAGCCGGGGCGGCTGTTGAGGTCGCCCATCACCACCGTCGGGGCGGTCTCGGCGGCGGCGAGGGCGCGCAGGGTCGCGGCGCTCCGCACCCGGGACCGTGCGGAGAACGGATCCAGGTGGGTGTTGACGGCCACGAACGACGCGCCGGTGCGGCGATCGGAGAACGCCGCGCGCACGCGCACCCGCGGGAGGACGTTGCCCCACGATCGCGAGCCCGCGACCTCCGGTTCGTCCGAGAGTGCGTGCTGCGACCAGCCTCTCAGCTCCAGCCGGTCGCCGTCGAAGAAGATCGGGCATCCTTCGCCCTGACCGTCGGCGTCGCGGCCGTGCCCGATCGAGCGCCACCGGGGTCCGAGCGCCGCAGCGACTGCCGCAGCCTGTCGCGGCATCGCCTCCTGCACGCCGAGCAGGGCGGGGCGCTCGTCCTCCAGCAACGTGCGGATCAGCGGCGCACGTGCCGCCCAGCGGTCGGCGGGGCGAAGGTTCGGCGCGATGCGGCGGCGGATGTTGTAGGTCATCACGTGGAGTGCCGGCGCGGGTACCGGACCGATGAGCGCGGCGCCCGTCATCCGAGGTCCTGACGGAAGGTCGGCGCGCCGATGACACGGCGGAGCGCGAGGCGCGTCCATCGGACGGGT
Organism: Stenotrophomonas maltophilia; assembly: GCA_016807485.1. Classification (GTDB taxonomy): domain Bacteria; phylum Actinomycetota; class Actinomycetes; order Actinomycetales; family Microbacteriaceae; genus Microbacterium. Next base: position 2,141 of record JACEFY010000100.1, read on the forward strand.
GGGAAATCGTGCGGCCAATGCACGAGGACGGTGCGGAACCCCCCGCCCACGCGGCGCCCGAACGCGCGCACATCACCGAACGGTCGCATGGATATTCCCATCTCGGCATGCGCCACGTAGCGCACCCGGAACCGCTCGCCGAGATGGAAGGAGAGGTCGAGGTCGTCATGGAGGGCGGGGTCGAGGTGGATGCCGCGCCGCGCACCGCGCCACGCGGCGCGCCGGAACCCGAGATTCGAGCCGAAGAGCGGAACGTGTCCGAGGGCGGCAGAGCCGACGGCCCGGTACAGCCCGAGGTACGCGACGGCGAGCGGCGCGCGAAGCGCGCGCGGGCCGTCGACGAAACGCGCGCCTCCGGTCACCGCGCCCACCCGCGGGCCGGCCTCGAGCGCCGCAGTCATCGTGTCGACCCATGTGGGCCCGGGAACGCAGTCGGCGTCGAGGCGGAGGATGATCTTCCCCACGGCGCGGTCGTAGCCGTGGGCGGCGGCCGCGGGGATGCCGGGGATGGCGCAGTGGACGACGCGCGCGCCGGCCGCGGCGGCGACGTCCGCCGACGCATCCGCCGATCCGTTGTCGACGACGAGCACCTCATCGGGGCGGCGGGTCTGAGCGGACAGCGCGCGCAGGCATCGGGCCAGCTCCCGGTCGTCGTCCTTCACAGGGATGACGACCGACACGGTCGACCGGGGAGGGCGAGGGGTCACGCGAGCTTTCTCAGCGCGCTGCGTTTGTGCGCGGCCTGCGCGCCGGTCTTCTCGGACTCGACGATGTAGGCCGGTTCCTCCTCCGAGGCGGTGAAGTGCTGCCCCTCGAACTCGAAGTCGCGCGTCCGCTGCTCGACGACACGTCCGTGGGTGCGCCCCTGCGAGGTGCCCCAGCTCACGCGATCACCCTCGGACAGCTTCTCGGCCACGATGGCTCCTTCCGTCGGGTGCCATCTTCGCCCGCCGACCGGAGTCGTCCCAGTGGGTTGACATCGCGACATCCGGCGTACACCGGGTGCCGCGCCACGTGGTCAGTTGATGCCTCCGCACGCGCCTCACGGAGCGCCGTGAGGCGGCCGCGCCACGCCTCGAGCTCCTCGGGAGCGAGGCGGGGCCAATCGTGGACCTCCTCGACGATGCGCAGCGGATTGGCGCTGCGATAGGAACGCGTGGGGTTTCCGGGGAACTTCTTGTCGGTCACGTTGGGGTCGTTCTCCCATGCGCCGGTCGGCTCGACGCGGTAGACGTGCGGCTCGCCGCCGGCGACGAGCTCGCCCGCGAGCTCCGCCGCCAGCCCCGCGCCGCTCGGGAGACTCGTGAAGTAGATGTGGTTCATCACGATCTCGGGGCGGTAGTTCGATCGGAACCCCGCCGTCAGGAGGTCGCCCGGCTGCAGCTCAGCGGTCGTCCCGTGGAAGAACGGGCCCTCGTCGTCGACTTCGGTCACGCCGACAGCATAGGACTCCGGTGTCAGTCCGAGGGTGGTCGGCGCAGTCTCTTCGTGTCGGTCCGCCGATGCTTCGCCTGCAGCCGCCGTTCGGTCGCGCCGCGGCTGGGCTTCGTCGGTCGGCGCGTCGGACCCGGGGGTGCGATCGCCTCGGCGACCAGCGTGGCCAGGCGGGCGCGGGCGGCGTCGCGGTTGCGCAGTTGGGCGCGATGTTCGGATGCCGCAACGGTGAGCGCCCCGTCGATCAGGCGGCCCGCGAGCCTGTTCAGCAGTCGCTCGCGCTGGATGCGCGACGGCGTCGGAGAAGCCGCGGCATCCCATGTCAGCTCGACGCGCGAATCGGCGGTGTTCACGCCCTGACCGCCCGGGCCGGACGACCGCGAGAAGCGCCATGACAGCTCGGACTCGGGGATCGTGAGGTCGGGGGTCACCCGCAGCCCGGGGCGGTGCGACGTGGCCATGACCCCATCCTGCAGTGTCTGTGGATAACCTGCTCGAGTGTCGTAGGTATGTTCTATTGTTCGGGTATGGAAGAGAACCTGCTCACCGGGATCGCGGAGGCGCTCGATGCGCTGGCCGCGGCCGGAGGTGGGCGGCCTGCGGGGGCGTTGACGGCGGGGGAACTGGTCGCGGTGAATGTGGCGTTCGGGGCGTTGCGGCGGCGGGTGGAGGCCGCGTTCGCGCCGGTCGCGGCGGAGATCGCCCGGCAGTCGCGGGTCGAGCTCGGCAAAGACTCCCTCGCGAAGAAGCAGGGGTACCGGTCTCCGGTTGCGTTGATTCAGGCCACGACCGGGTCGAGCGTGGGGGATGCGGTGAAACTCGTGCAGGTCGGCGAAGCCACCGCCCGGCGGATGACCCTCACCGGGGAGGAGCTCCCGGCGAAGCATCCGCATGTGGGTGCGGCGGTGCGCTCCGGGGTGTTGAGCGTCGCATCGGCGGCGGCGATCGTCAGCATGCTGGATCGGATCGCGGTGCGGGTGGATGCCGGCCGGTTGGATGCCGCTGAGCGGGAGTTGGTGCGGATGGCGCCCGGGCTCCGCGCCGATGAACTCGCCCGGCTCCTCACCCGCGCGGAAGCAACCCTCGACCCGGACGGGCTCGAACCGCGACACGAACAGGCACGGGCGGAACGCGACTTCTCGATCCGGGAACGCGACGGACGCTTCCTCCTCACCGGTCAGGTCGACATCGAAACCGGAGCCCCCATCAAAGCCGCCATCGACGCGATCGTCACCGCCGGCCTCCGCGCCAACCATGACGCCGACGACGCGACGCGCGACCACCGCACGCTCCGGCAGATGCGGGCGGATGCGCTCGCCACCCTCTGCCGCCACGCGATCGCTTGCGAGCAGCTGCCCACCGGGCCGTCGACGACCGTGATCGTCCGGATCACCCTCGACGAACTGCAGACCGGGATCGGTGCGGCCACCATCGACGGCATCGACCAGCCGATCCCCGCCGCCGCGGTCCGCCGGCTCGCGTGCGACCTGCAGGTCATCCCCTGGATCATGGGCGGCGACAGCGAGATCCTCGACTGGGGACGCGACAAACGCGGCTTCACCCGCGCCCAGAAACTCGCCCTCGCCCTCCGCGACGGCGGCTGCGCCTGCTGCGGCGCCCCCACCGCCTGGACCGAAGTCCACCACCTCCGCTGGTGGAGCAGAGGCGGCCCCACCGACCTCGCCAACGGCATCCTCCTCTGCGCCGCGTGCCACCACCGCATCCACGACGACGGCTGGGACATCCACATCGACGGCACCGGCACCGACGCGAAAATCTGGTTCATCCCCCCACCCTGGATCGACCGAAAACAAACCCCACGCCCCGGCGGAAGACACCGCTACACCCTCGGGGCGTGACGGCGGCGGGACGCTTGCGCTACGGCTGGAGGCGCTCGAGGCTCCAGGCGCCGGCATCCCCGGCATCCCCGGCATCCGTCCGGCTGAACACGAGGCGATCGTGCAGCCGCGACGTGCGGCCCTGCCAGAACTCGACGCGCGTGGGCACGACCCGGTACCCGCCCCAGCGCTCGGGCCGTGGCACGTCGGTGCCTTCCGGGTAGCGCTCCTCCAGGGCGGCGACGCGCTCTTCGAGCACCGAGCGGGACGCGATGGGCTTCGACTGGTGACTGGCCGTGCCCGCGATGCGCGACCCGTGCGGGCGACTTCCCCAGTAGGCGTCGGAATCGGCTGCGCTCACGAGCTCGACCGTTCCGGTGACGAGCACCTGCCGGTGGAGCGGATACCAGGGGAAGAGCAACGTGGCGCCGGCGTGCGCGGCGATCGCCTCGCCCTTGCGCGACTCGCGGTCGGTGTAGAACGCGAAGCCGCGGTCGTCGATGGCGCGCAGCAGCACCGTGCGGCTCTGCAGGATGCCGGCGGCATCGAGCGTGCCGAGCACCATCGCGTTCGGCTCGTAGACGCCGCGCTCCGCCGCCTCGGCGAGCCACGCCGTGAACTGTGCGAACGGGTCTGCCGCGAGGTCGGCCTCATCCAGGCGCTCGACGCCGTAGTCGGTATGGCGCGAGAGCGCTTCGTTCGGATCGGTCACGCGAGAAGGCTAGCGCGCGTCATGAACGCGACGTGTCGGCGCGCAACGCCAGGGTCATCGCGCGGAGGGCGGCAAACGTCTGTCCCTGCTCATCCGGTGTCAGCGCGCCGAGCATGCGGATCTCGACGGCGCGCACCGCGGCGCTGGCCTGCTCGAGAGTCTTCGCCCCGCGGGCGGTGAGGTGCACGGGAAGCGCCTTGCCGATGGGGGGCTCGGTGGGGCGCGTCACGAAACCGTCCTTCTCAAGGGCGCGCAGCAGGACGTTCATCGACTGCCGGGTCACGAACGCCCCCCGGGCGAGAGCGGAGTTCGACAGTCCAGGGCGTTGCGCGAGCAGCTCCAGGCAGGAGTAGTGCGTCACCGTCATCCCCAGCGGCCGGAGGGCCTCCTCCATCGCCACGCGGAGAGCGCTCGAGGCCTCCTTCAACAGGTATCCGAGCGATGTGTCGAGATCGATGCGCTCGTCGCGAGCATCCATGTCAGTATTCTGACATAGACTCGTCATGTCAGATAACTGACATATAGAGGAGGAGCATCATGCCTGTCACCGGACCCGACTTCATCTCACTGCAGACGCGCGATCTCAACGCGTCGCACGAGTTCTACGCGCGGTATCTCGGACTCGTCCGGTCGCCGGCCGGGCCGCCTCACGCCGTCGTGTTCGACACCAAGCCGATCGCATTCGCGTTGCGCGACATCGCGCCCGGCGTCGACCTCGACTCCGTCGCCCAACCGGGCGTCGGTGCGTCGATCTGGTTGCACGCCACCGATGTTCAGGCGATCCATGATGCGCTCGACGGTGACGGGTACACCATCGTCTCGGCGCCGATCGACGGACCCTTCGGCCGCACCTTCACCTTCGCGGATCCCGACGGCTACCACGTCACGCTGCACGATCGCGCCTGACGTCGCGTCGTACGATCGACGGATGCTCTCCGCCGCCGACCCGCTCCCGCAGCGCCCCCGTCGCATCGCGATCGCGGGCGTGTCGGGCACGGGCAAGACGACGCTCGCGCGGCGCGTGGCGGAGATCACCGGAGTGCCGCACACCGAGATCGACGCCCTGTTCCACGGCGCGGGCTGGACGCCGCGGCCCGAGTTCCTGGGCGACGTCCGTGCGCTCGTCGCGGGGGATGCCTGGATCACCGAGTGGCAGTACAGCGACGCGCGGCCCCTGATCGCGGAGCGGATGGACCTGCTCGTCTGGCTCGACCTGCCGTTCTGGCGGGTGACGTTCCCTCGGGTCGTGCGGCGCACCGTGCGGCGGCGGCTGCGGCGCGAGCGCCTCTGGAACGGCAACATCGAGCCGGCGTTCCACACGATCCTCCGCGACCCCGAGCACATCGTCCGGTGGGCCGTGCGGACGCGGCACAAGTATCGCGACCGGCTCCCGGCGCTCGCCGCCGAGCGTCCCGGCGTCGTCATCGTGCGCCTGCGCA
>JACEFY010000101.1 GCA_016807485.1 Stenotrophomonas maltophilia
CCCGTCGCGGGTGCGCCTCGTGGGAACCCCGGCATCCGTCTCCGACATGCGCCGCGCGCTCGCCGACGCGACCGGCGGCGACCCCGACATCGCCGTCTACGACAACCCGGTGACGACCGCCGGACGCATCGAGCTGCTGCCCTTCCTGCACGAGCAGGCGATCGCGATCACGGCGCACCGATTCGGAAACCCGGACCCCACCTTCGCCGACGTCATCTGACGAAGAGAAACAACTTATCTTTCTAGGTGCGAAGGGCCTTCGGCGGGACCATGAATACGGCGCTTCTGGGGAGCGCCCCGTAGGAGTCACCAGTTCCAGCATGGTCGGACCCGAAACTCCTGCCAGATGACACACCGGGGGGAGTGTCGCTCTGGGGTTGAGAGGGATCTCTCGACCCCAGAGCATCCTGGCGCCTGAGCGCCTCGCACCGGGTCACGCCGGTCTGCACGCTCACCGGTCGATGGGCACCATGAACTCGTTCACGAGCGCGCGCACGCCCAGCGCGAAGAGCGTCCACGTGCCCGTCGGCACCTCGTCGGTGTCACCGGCGTCGATCGTGGGATGCGGGATGCCCTCGAGGGTCCGGATCGCGAATCCCTCGCCGAGGGCCGCCATCGCCTCGGCGAAGTCGGTGATCGTCAGCGGGGACTTCATCCGCATGCCGTAGGACGACATCAGGAACCCGTAGAACTCGGAGAACGCGGTGATCGACTCGTCGTGACGCTCGCGGCTGGCGGCTTTGAGTTCCGGCCAGGTGTCGGCGGCGGTGCGCAGCGCGAGCGTGATCAGGAAATGATGCGAGTCGAGGGCGTCCTCCGGGTCGTCGGTATCGGCGGTCGACGACCGCACGTGGGCGGGGGCGGCCGCGCGGATGACGTCATCGCCGGGGGCGCCGCCCGCGATGAGATCGGTCACCGCTCCGCGGACGTAGTCGGTCGGGCCGCTCAGCCGCAGCCGCACCATCGCGACGGCGAGGTCGCGCTGGTAGTCGGTCTGGTCGGCCCACAGCCGGTAGGCGGCCCCCGTCGTGAGCTCGGCGCGCCGCAGCACATCCTGCAGCCGGATGTGCTGCACGCCCGCGCTCACCCCGCGCTCGAGCAGCATCTGCATCCCCACGCGGATGAGCAGGACCCGCGTCTCTTCCCCCGTACGTCTCCCCATGGGGAAAAAATCTACTCACATCGGGGTGGCGACGGGGGATTCCGGCGCTGTCTGCTCGCGGCGCGCATCTGGCACAATGGGTTCCGGCGTGCCCGCCCCGACATTTCCTTCCCGCTCATCGCGGGGAGTCGAAGCGCCGACGGGCCTCTGGACAGCGTCCGCCGCCCTTCATCCGAGGAGCGAGTAAATGTCCACCCTTCGACAGACCGCGCAGCAGCCCACGACCGGGCGCGTGCAGCAGCACCGCCGGTACCTCATGTGCCGGCCCGAGCACTTCACCGTCAGCTACCGCATCAATCCGTGGATGGAGCCGGCGAAGCCGACCGACACGGCCAAGGCCGTGGCGCAGTGGCAGACGCTGTACGACACGTACATCGCGCTCGGCCACGAGGTCGAGCTGATCGACGCCGTCCCCGGGCTGCCCGACATGGTCTACACGGCCAACGGCGGCTTCATCATCGACGGGCGCGCCCTCGGCGTGCGCTTCCGCGTGCCCGAGCGCAGCGGTGAGGAGCGCCCCTTCATGGACTGGTTCGCGGCGAACGGCTTCGAGGTCGTCGAGCCGATCGAGGTGCAGGAGGGCGAGGGCGACTTCCTGCTGGTCGGCGACACGATCCTCGCCGGCACCGGTTTCCGGTCGGTGGGCGACAGCCACCGCGAGGTCGCCGACGTCTTCGGCCGAGAGGTCATCTCGCTCCGACTCGTCGACCCGCGGTTCTACCACCTCGACACCGCGATCTCGGTGCTCGACCCGGTCGAAGGACCCGGTGGCGTCGAGAAGGCCAACATCGCGTACCTCCCCGCCGCGTTCGACGACGAGTCGCGCCGCATCCTCGCCGAGCGCTACCCCGATGCGATCGAGGTGTCGGATGCCGACGGCGCCGTGTTCGGCCTCAACTCCGCCTCCGACGGCTACAACGTCTTCATCTCGCCGCGGGCGACGGGCTTCGAAGCCCAGCTGCGTGAGCGCGGCTACAACCCGGTGCTCGTCGATCTGTCCGAGCTGCTGCTCGGCGGCGGTGGCATCAAGTGCTGCACGCTGGAACTGCGAGGACAGCGATGACCACGCCCGCCCTCGACTCCACCGCAGACCTCATCGCCGCGGAAGAGGCGCACGTCGCCCACAACTACCACCCGCTCCCGGTCGTCGTCGCCCACGGGGACGGCGCGTGGGTCACCGACGTCGACGGCAAGCGCTACCTCGACCTGCTCTCGGCGTACTCCGCCCTGAACTTCGGGCACCGGCACCCGGCTCTCATCGACGCCGCCACCGAACAGCTCGGCCGCATCACCCTCACGAGCCGGGCGTTCCACAACGACGCGCTGGGGCCGTTCGCCGACGCCCTCGCGGCGCTCTGCGGCAAAGACATGGTCCTCCCGATGAACACCGGCGCGGAGGCCGTCGAAACCGGCATCAAGGTGGCGCGCGCCTGGGCGTACCGCGTCAAAGGCGTGACGCCGGATGCCGCCACCATCATCGTCGCCGACGGCAACTTCCACGGCCGCACCACGACGATCGTGAGCTTCAGCGACGACCCGCAGGCGCGCGAGGGCTTCGGGCCGTTCACGCCCGGCTTCGTCTCGGTGCCGTTCGGCGACGCCGCGGCCATCGAGGCGGCCATCACCCCGCACACGGCCGCCGTGCTCGTCGAGCCCATCCAGGGCGAAGCGGGCGTGGTCGTCCCGCCCGAGGGCTATCTGCGGGCGGTCCGGGAGATCTGCGACCGGCGGGGAGTGCTCTTCATCGCCGACGAGATCCAGTCGGGGCTCGCGCGCGTGGGCACCACGTTCGCGTGCGACCGCGAAGGTGTCGTCCCCGACGTGTATCTCCTCGGCAAGGCCCTGGGTGGCGGCATCCTGCCCCTCTCGGCCGTCGTCGCGAACCGCGACGTCCTGGGGGTCATCCGCCCGGGCGAGCACGGGTCGACCTTCGGCGGCAACCCGCTCGCGACGGCCGTCGGGCTGCGGGTCGTGGAGATGCTCGCCTCGGGCGAGTTCCAGACACGGGCCGCCGCCCTCGGCGAGCACCTCGCCGCGAAGCTCGACGAGCTGATCGGGCACGGGGTCGTCGCCGTGCGAACGGCGGGGCTCTGGGCCGGCGTCGACATCGACCCCGCGGTCGGCACCGGGCGCGAGATCGCCGAGAAGCTCCTCGCGCGCGGCGTGCTGGTCAAGGACACCCATGGCCAGACCATCCGCATCGCGCCGCCGATCGTCGTCCGCGCGACCGAGCTCGACTGGGCGGTCGAGCAGCTGCGTCTGGTGCTCGCCGGCTGAGCGCTGCCGGGCCTGCCGGGCGACGGCGATCCGCCGGGCGACGGTGGATCTGCGCGGGACGGTGTATCTGCGCGGCATTTGGCCGTCCTCCGGCGGAACGGCGTCCTGCGGCGGGCGGCCGCGGGCGCACAGGCCTCCGTCACACTTCCGAAACACGCTCCCGACTAGGCTCATCGCATGGGTGACCTGTTCGACGGATACGGCTCCACACTGGCGCCGCGCAAAACCGCGTCCGGCGTGCCGGCGTTCGATGAGATGTTCGCGACGGCGGCGGGCGGGGCCGAGGTGCCCTCGCGCACGGCGTATCGCGAGCTCTATCAGGCGCTCGCCAAGATGACGCAGGAAGAGCTGCGCGGGCGCACCGAATCACTCGCCAGCTCGTACCTCGCCCAGGGCGTGACGTTCGACTTCGCGGGGGAGGAGCGCCCGTTCCCTCTTGACGCCGTGCCGCGCGTCATCGAGTACGACGAGTGGTCCCGCGTCGAGAAGGGCGTGCAGCAGCGCGTGAAGGCGCTCGAGGCCTTCCTCGACGACGCCTACGGGCGCCAGCACTGCGTGCGCGACGGGGTGCTCCCGGCCGCGCTCATCGCCAGTTCGCAGTACTTCTACCGGCAGGCCGCCGGCATCCACTCCGCCAACGGCGTGCGCATCCAGGTCGCCGGCATCGACCTCATCCGCGACGAGCACGGCGAGATGCGCGTGCTCGAAGACAACGTGCGGGTGCCGTCGGGCGTGAGCTACGTCATCTCGAACCGCCGCGTGATGGCCCAGACCCTGCCCGAGCTGTTCGTCTCGATGCACGTGCGTCCTGTGGGGGACTACCCCAACAAGCTGCTGCAGGCGCTGCGCGCCTCGGCCCCTCCGGGCGTCGACGACCCGAACGTGGTCGTCCTCACGCCGGGCGTCTACAACTCGGCCTACTTCGAGCACACCCTGCTCGCGCGCCTCATGGGTGTCGAGCTCGTCGAGGGCCGCGACCTCCAGTGCATGGGCGGCAAGGTGTTCATGCGCACGACCCGCGGGTCGAAGCGCGTCGACGTCATCTACCGCCGGGTCGACGACGACTTCCTCGATCCGCTGCAGTTCCGCGCCGACTCGATGCTCGGGGCACCGGGACTGCTCCTGGCCGCACGGCTCGGCAACGTCACGATCGCCAACGCGGTCGGCAACGGCGTCGCCGACGACAAGCTCCTCTACACGTATGTGCCCGACCTCATCCGGTACTACCTGGCCGAAGAGCCCATCCTGAAGAACGTCGACACGTGGCGCCTCGAAGACCCGGGCGCGCTCGAGGAGGTGCTCGACCGCCTCGCCGAACTCGTCGTGAAGCCGGTCGACGGGTCGGGCGGCAAGGGGCTGGTCGTGGGTCCGGATGCCTCCCCCGCCGAGCTGGAGAAGCTCCGCAAGAAGCTGCAGAAAGATCCCCGCGGCTGGATCGCACAGCCTGTCGTGATGCTCTCGACGATCCCGACGCTCGTCGAAGACGGGATGCGGCCGCGCCACGCGGACCTCCGCCCGTTCGCCGTCAACAACGGCGACGAGGTCTGGGTGCTGCCCGGTGGACTCACGCGCGTCGCGCTGCCGGAGGGGCAGCTCGTCGTGAACTCCTCGCAGGGCGGCGGCTCGAAGGACACGTGGATCGTCGGCGGCTCGGCCCCCTCCCGGGGCGAGTACGGCCAGGGACAGGGGCAGGCGTTCGCCGACCAGGTCGCTATCACCGAGGCCATCTCGGTCATCTACGACCCGCAGGAAGCACCCGACCGCTCGCCGCAGGACCACCCGCAGGATCTCCGCCAGCAGCAGGAGCAGCAGCAGCAGTCCCTGACCGCCGCCGAACCGACAGCATCCGCCCGAGCCGACAGCTTCGGTGCGCGCGTACCCTGTCGGCTCGAGAAGAAGCTGTCGGCTCGCGAGGGTGACGGGGGTGCGGGATGCTGAGCCGCATCGCCGAGTCGCTGTTCTGGATCGGGCGCTACATCGAACGCAGCGACGGGACGGCCCGCATCCTCGACGTGCACCTGCAGCTGCTGCTGGAAGACCCGTGGATCGACGAGGACATCGCCTGCCGCTCGCTCATGGGTGTCATGGGCACCTTCCCCGACGAGGACGGGCAGCGGGTGAGCCGCGCCGATGTGCTCAACCGGCTCGCCGTCGACCGGGCGAACCCGTCGAGCATCGCCTACGCGATCCAGTCGGCGCGCGAGAATGCCCGCCGCGCCCGCGAGATCGTCTCGACGGAGCTCTGGGAGACCCTCAACACGACCCAGTCGCGCATGCCGCGCCGCATCAACAACGAGAAGACGCACGAGTTCTTCCAGTGGGTGCGCGAGCGGGCGGCGCTCGCCGTCGGCATCACCGACTCGTCGACGAGCCGCGACGAGGCCTGGCAGTTCCTGACGCTCGGCCGGTCGATCGAACGCACCGACATGACGGCGCGCCTCCTGGCGACGCGGTCGCTGACCGAGGCATCCGGTCCCTCGTGGACCACGATCCTGCGCTCGTGCGGGGCATACGAGGCCTACCTGCGCACCTACCGGGGCATGCCGAGCGCCAACAACGCGGCAGAGTTCCTGCTGCTCGACCGGCTCTTCCCCCGCTCGATCATCCACTCCATCCAGCGGGCGGAGGAGTGCATGAGCGCGATCGATCCCGTCGCCGACCGCGTCGGCCACTCCAACACGGTGCTGCGGGCGCTCGGACGCATCCGCAACGACCTCGAATACCGGCCGATCGGCGAGATCCTGGACGAGCTGCCCGAGCACATGGAGCGGGTGCAGAAAGTCACGCGGGAGGCGTCGGAGGCCATTCGCGACCGGTTCTTCCCGACGCACGCCGAGCCCAGCTGGATCGGAGAGACCTCATGATGCGCCTGCGGATCGAACACGCCACCGGATTCACCTACCAGGGCGAGGTCGGCGCGTCGTACAACGAAGCGCGGATGCTGCCGAACTCGACCGACAGCCAGTTCGTGCTGAGCTCGCAGCTCGACATCGAACCCTCGACGAGCGTCAACCAGTACCTCGACTACTTCGGCACGCGCGTCGCCTCGTTCGACGTGCTCGCCGCGCACTCGGCGCTCAGCATCACGGCGCGCTCGCTCGTGGAGGTGCGTCCGCGGCCGCTGGAGTTCACCGACATCTCGTGGGAGGCGCTCGCGCGCGAAGCGGAGCGCTCGATCGGCACCGTCGAGATGATGGGGGCCTCGCCGCGGACGGCCGCCCATCCCGAGGTGGCCGAGATCGCCCGGTCGATCGCCGCGCAGCACGAGCACCCCGCGCGCGCCGCGCACGCGATCGCCGAGGCGGTCGGGGATGCGGTGGAGTACATGCACGGCATCACCGGCGTCCACTCGACCGCTGCCGAGGCGTGGGCCGAGCGCAAGGGCGTCTGCCAGGACATCGCGCACATCACCCTCGGGGCGCTCCGCGAAGTGGGGATCCCGGCGCGCTACGTCTCGGGGTACCTGCATCCGAACGCCAACGCGGAGGTGGGCGTCGCCGTGACGGGCGAGTCGCACGCGTGGGTCGAGTGGTTCGCCGGCGACTGGCAGGGGTTCGACCCCACCAACAACGCCGAGATCGGCGACCGGCACGTGCTCATCGGACGTGGACGCGACTACAACGACATCCCGCCGCTGCGGGGCGTGTACGCCGGCCCGTTCAAGAGTCACCTGCACGTCGACGTGACGATCACCCGCGAAGCCTGAGCCCGCGTCACTCCGCCGGGGTGCCAGGCTCCGCCGGGGTGACGGTGGCGAGCACGGCACCGCGGGCGACCTGGTCGCCGGCGCGCGCCGTGACGCGCACGGTACCGGCCGTCGCCGCGCGGAGCACGTGCTCCATCTTCATCGCCTCGACCACCACGACCGCGTCGCCGGCCTCGACGTGGGCGCCGTCCTCGGCGGCGACCAGCACGACCGTGCCGGGCATGGGCGAGACGAGCTGCGGCGAGGCGGCGGCATCCGCCTGACCCGCGCGCACGGCCGACACGTCGGCGACCGTCACGACCCGACGGCCGCCGACCATCCCGTCGCCCGCAGAGGCGAAGGTCCGCGCGACGCCGTCGATCACGACGTGCGCCCATCCGTCATCGAGCCGGACGGATGCCGGCAGCTCGGC
>JACEFY010000102.1 GCA_016807485.1 Stenotrophomonas maltophilia
CCGACTGAGGCTCAGCCCTGGATGCCGCCCTCGAACTCTTCGACCTCGAGGGCGAGCTGACGCCGGAGTTCGAGCTTCTCCGCCTCGTCGGTCTCGACCGACTCGTCGGTGACGCCCTGATCCGGGTCCGTGGCCCGCGTGTTCTCATCGCCCATGGTGTGTCTCCTCCGACCGCGGCTCAGCCGCTCTTCCGGCGGAACTCGCGCCGGGTGACGGCGCCGTGCGCGCCCTGGATCGACGACTCGCCGTCCAGATGCGCCTCGCCGTCGCGGTGGTGGGCGTTCTTCTTGTCGAGCGCCTCCTTGAACTTGCGCTTCATCTCGTCCGATGCGGTCGTGTCGTCGGTACTCATGCGTCCACCATACGCACGCGGGACGGTGACTGGTAGGCTGATGGGGGTCGCCGTGGAGTTCTCCCGGTGACCGGAGCAGGCCGGCAGGAAGCTGGTCTCCTGTGGTGGGTTCCCGTTCGCGTCCCGAACGGTGGCTTTCGACTGGTGACCAGCGTTGACGGTGACGCGATTCGTTGCGCGTCTGGATCTGCCTGTTCCTGCTCCTTCGCATGATCTCGCACGCGAAACGCGCGGGCGAGTCTAAACAAAGAAGGAGAGACCTCTTGGAAGGTCCTGAAATCACCGCCGCTGAAGCCGTTCTCGACAACGGCCGTTTCGGCACCCGCACCGTCCGGTTCGAGACCGGCCGACTCGCGCAGCAGGCACAGGGTGCCGTCGCCGCGTATCTCGACGAGGAGACGATGCTCCTCTCGGCCACCAGCGCCGGCAAGCACCCGCGTGAAGGCTTCGACTTCTTCCCGCTGACCGTCGACGTCGAAGAGCGTTCGTACGCCGCCGGGAAGATCCCCGGCTCGTTCTTCCGTCGCGAAGGCCGCCCCTCCACCGAGGCGATCCTCGTCTGCCGTCTGATCGACCGGCCCCTGCGCCCGTCGTTCGTCTCCGGCCTCCGCAACGAGGTCCAGATCGTCATCACCGTCCTCTCGATCGCTCCTGGCGAGTTCTACGACGCCCTCGCGATCAACGCCGCATCGCTGTCGACGCAGATCTCCGGCCTGCCGTTCTCCGGCCCGATCGCCGGTGTCCGCCTCGCGCTCATCCCCGGCCACGGCGAGCACGCCGACCAGTGGGTCGCGTTCCCGACGGTCACGCAGCTCGAGGACGCCGTCTTCGACCTGATCGTCGCGGGCCGTGTGCTCGATGACGGCGACGTCGCCATCATGATGGTCGAGGCCGAGGCCACCGAGCACAGCTGGAACCTCATCAAGGGCGGCGCGGTCAAGCCGAGCGAAGAGATCGTCGCGCAGGGTCTGGAGGCTGCGAAGCCCTTCATCACCCAGCTCGTCGAGGCGCAGAACGCCGTCGCCCGCACCGCGGCCAAGGAGATCCAGGATTACCCGGTCTTCCCCGCCTACGCGCAGCAGACCTACGACTTCGTCGCCGGTCGCGCGTACGACCGCCTCGTGCCGGTCTACCAGATCGCCGACAAGGTCGAGCGTCAGAACGCCGACGACGCGATCAAGGACGACGTCAAGTCGCAGCTCCTCGCCGCCGTCGAGGCCGGGGAGCTCCCCGCCGTCGCGACGCTCGAGTTCTCGGCCGCGTACAAGTCGGTCACCAAGACGATCGTCCGCGGACGCATCCTCACCGAGGGTGTGCGCATCGACGGCCGCGGGCTGGCGGACATCCGTCCGCTGGATGCCGAGGTTCAGGTCATCCCGCGCGTGCACGGTTCGGCGATCTTCCAGCGCGGTGAGACCCAGATCCTGGGTGTCACGACGCTGAACATGCTGAAGATGGAGCAGCAGATCGACTCGCTGTCGCCCGTCACGCACAAGCGGTACATGCACCACTACAACTTCCCGCCGTACTCGACCGGTGAGACCGGCCGTGTCGGTTCGCCGAAGCGTCGCGAGATCGGGCACGGCTTCCTCGCCGAGCGCGCGCTCGTGCCGGTGCTGCCGAGCCGCGAGGAGTTCCCGTACGCCATCCGTCAGGTGTCCGAGGCTCTCGGCTCCAACGGCTCGACGTCGATGGGCTCGGTCTGCGCGTCGACCCTGTCGCTGCTGAACGCGGGTGTGCCGCTGCGAGCCCCCGTCGCCGGCATCGCGATGGGCCTCGTCTCCGACCAGGTCGACGGCCAGACGCGCTACGCCGCGCTGACCGACATCCTGGGCGCCGAAGACGCCCTCGGCGACATGGACTTCAAGGTCGCGGGCACGAGCGAGTTCGTCACGGCGATCCAGCTCGACACGAAGCTCGACGGCATCCCGACGGCCGTGCTCACCGCTGCGCTCACGCAGGCCAAGGAAGCCCGCCTCACCATCCTCAACGTCCTGAACGCCGCGATCGACGGTCCGGATGAGATGGCGCCGACGGCTCCGCGCGTGATCAGCGTGCAGATCCCCGTCGACAAGATCGGCGAGCTCATCGGGCCCAAGGGCAAGACGATCAACTCCATCCAGGACGAGACCGGCGCGCAGATCTCCATCGAGGAGGACGGCACCGTCTACATCGGCGCGACCGACGGCCCCTCGGCCGAGGCAGCCCGCGCGCAGGTCAACGCGATCGCGAACCCCACCAACCCGGAGGTCGGCGAGCAGTTCCTCGGAACCGTCGTCAAGCTCGCGGCGTTCGGTGCGTTCGTGTCGCTCCTGCCCGGCAAGGACGGCCTGCTCCACATCAGCGAGGTGCGCAAGCTCGCCGGTGGCAAGCGCGTCGAGAACGTCGACGACGTGCTCTCGGTCGGTCAGAAGCTGCTCGTCAAGATCACCAAGATCGACGACCGCGGCAAGCTCTCGCTCGAGCCCGTGCTCGAAGAGGCCGCCGACCAGCAGGGTTCGGCTGCCGCGAGCGAGGGCCCGGGAGACGCCCCCGCCGAAGGCTGATCGATTCGCGGCCGAATGAGGCCGCCGCAGGTCACGGATGCCCGCTCCTCCCGTCTCGGAGGGGCGGGCATCCGTTCGTCGGAGGGGCTGAGACCCAACCGTTATCCAATGTTTACCTGGGGTTCGGGTCAATGCACGTCAGTGTCCCCGCCCTGCTCTACTCTCGAAGAACGCATCGGGGGGTGCCGGATTCTGGACACTCCCCAGCAGCAAGGGGTGTGCGATGGGCTTTTTCGGCGTCGGGACGTCAGCCCCCGCAGAGCGCCCGGCGAGCGTGTCGCCGTCGCCGCTGCATCCCTCCGCTCCCATTCCGGTCCAGGGGGCTCCGCTCGGCGCGGCGGTCCGCGTGCCGCTCGGTGAGACCGGCCTCCGGGTCTTCCCGCTGATCCTCGGCGGGGCGGAGTTCGGCTGGCACGTCGATCCCGGAGCCGCCCACACGATCCTCGACGTCTACCGCAGCCGCGGCGGCAACGCTGTCCACACGTCCGACGGCTACTCCGCCGGGCGCAGCGAGCACATCATCGGGCAGTGGCTGCAGACGCGCGGCGTGCGCGACGAGACCGTCCTGGCGGTGCGTGTCGGCACGCATCCCGACCACCCGGGCCTCGGCTCGGTCAACCTCATCCGCTCGGTCGAGGCCTCGCTCACGCGGCTCCAGACCGATCGCATCGACGTGCTCTACCTCGACGCCGCCGCCGACACGGTCACGGCCCTGGAAGACACGCTCGCCACCGCGGAGTGGCTCGTCGAGGCCGGCAAGGTGCGCGCGCTCGGCGCGCACGCGCACACGGCGGCGCAGCTGGTGGAAGCGCGCATCCTCGCCTCGGCCGGGTACCCGCGCCTCACCGTGCTCGACGTCCCGTACAACGTGCTGCGCCGCGAGGAGTTCGACGGCGACCTGAAGCTCGTCGCGGGAGCGCAGGGCATCGCGGTCACGCCGTCGCAGGCGCTCGAGCACGGCTATCTCGCCGGCGCGCACCGCTCCCGCGCGGGCGTCGCGCTGTCGGTGCGCGGAACACAGCTGGCCGCCGCCATGAACCGGCGGGGGACGCGCACGCTCCGGGCGCTCGACAAGGTGGGCGCGGAGCTCTCGATCCCGACCGCCGCCGTGGCGATCGCCTGGCTGCTCGCGCAGCGCACGGTCGCCGCTCCCATCGTCAATGCCTACGCCGGAAGCCACATCGACGAGCTCGTCCAGGGCGTCGGCACGCGGCTCAGCCGGGCACAGCTGGCCGACATCGGGCGCGCCGCGCAGTAGCCCGCGCCGACGCCGGGCGCAAGGAGGGCAGTGCTCGCCGGGGCCTGACGTAGTGTGGAAGCTACCCGCTTCCCGACGACCGGCTGCGACGAGACGAGTATCACGTGACGCACTATCTCTATCTGGTGCGCCACGGCGAGCACCTCGACGCCGAGCACGGGCTCGAAGACGGACCCCTCTCGCCGCGCGGGCGGCGGCAGGCGGAGCTCCTCGCCGACCGGCTGTCCGGCGTCCCGTTGGATGCCGTCTGGCACTCGCCGCTCGAGCGGGCCGCCGAGACCGCACGCGCCGTCGCCGACCGCCTGCCGTCGCTCGATCCGCGGCCATCGCCGCTGCTCTTCGACTGCATCCCCACGGGGAGTACGCCGGAGACCCCGTCGGTGTACGAAGCGTTCTTCCGCGCCTACACGGAGGCGGAAGCCGAGGCCGGAGCCGCCCAGATGGCCGATGCGGTCGCCGAGTTCCTCGTGCGCAAGCCCGATGGGCACGAGCTCCTCATCACGCACAACAACGTCATCTCCTGGTTCGTGCGCGAGGTGCTGGGCGCCGCGGAGTGGCGTTGGCTGACGCTCAACCAGGCGCACTGCGGGCTCACGGTCCTCGCCCAGCGGCCCGGCCGGCCGTGGTCGCTCGCGTCGCACAACGATCTCGCGCACCTGCCGTTCGAGCTGCGCACCGGTCTCCCCGAGCTTCCGCCGGTCTGACCGCCGGCGGGCACTCACGGGAAGTGGGCGCGTGTTGCGGCATCCGTCCCTCCGAAGCAGCAGAACGCGCCCACTCGAGGGGCGGATGGCGCCCTCAGAGCACCTTGCGGTACCACCTCGTCGCGTTCGGGTTGTCGTTGTACGGCTCGGTCGCCGAGAAGCCGCTTCGCGCGTAGAGGCTGCCCGCCGCCTCGAGGGTGTGGTGCGTGTCGAGCACGAGGGCGGCGGCATCCCATTCGCGCGCCTGCGCCTCCAGACCCTCCAGCAGCACACGGCCCCAGCCCCGTCCTCGGGTCGCGGGGGCGAGGTAGAGGTGCTTCACCTCATAGCGGACGCCGCCCGGCCCGTCGGCGATCCGGCGGATGCCGCCGCATCCGACGTCGCGCCCGTCGTCGTCGACGACGAGGAGGAAGACACCCGCGGGCGGCGCGAAGGTCGCGGCATCCGGGAAGACGGGACGGTAGGTCTGCCCCATCGGGAACGCCTCACCGCGCATCTGGAAGTACTCCGCCAAGAGCGCGCGGGCACGGGGGTCGTCGGCCGCGATCGGCAGGAGGCTCACCATGTGTTCGAGCGTAATGCGGCGGGCACGCCCCGTAGGCTGGATGCATGACGACGACGCGCGTGGCCCTCGTGGGCGGGACCGGCAAGCTGGGGGCGATCATCGCGGGCGTCATCGAGGCGAGCGACGACTTCGAGACGGTCGCCGTGCTAGGCTCGTCGAACGACCTCGCCGAAATCGACGGCGCCGATCTGGTGGTGGATGCCTCCACCCCCGCCGTCTCGATCGACGTCGTGCGCGCGGCGATCGAACGGGGGCTCAACGTCCTCGTGGGCACGTCCGGCTGGTCGGCCGAGCGCGTCGCCCTCGTCCGCCCGCTCGTGGACGCCGCCGGCACCGGCGCCGTCTTCATCCCCAACTTCTCCCTCGGCTCCGTGATCGGCTCGGCACTCGCCGCCGCGGCCGCGCCGTTCTTCCCGTCGATCGAGATCGTCGAGACCCACCGCGAGACGAAGGTCGATTCGCCGAGCGGCACCGCCGTGCGCACCGCCGAGCTCATCGCCGCCGCGCGACACGAGAGCGGGCCCGTCGAGTCGCCGCACGTCGACCAGCGCGCCCGCGGCCAGCAGGTGGCGAGCATCCCGGTGCATTCGCTGCGCCGCCCGGGGGTCATCGCACGCCAGGAGACGATCCTCTCCGGGCCCGGCGAGGCGCTCACCCTGGTCCACGACACCGTCGAGCCCGCCGCGGCCTACGGCCCCGGCATCCGCGTGGCGCTCGCCGCCGCACGCGAGGCGCGCGGGGTGACGATCGGTCTCGACGCGCTCATCGACATCGGCCTGCGCGCGCCGTCCGCCCGGTCTGCGGCCCCGATCGACGAAGGCGGCGTACCCGGCCAGGTCGCCCGCACCACGGGGGCATGAGCGCCCGCATCGGCGTCGCCGTCATGGCGGTGCTGCTGGCCCTCTACGTCGTGCTCGTCGGGCAGCGCGCCTGGTTGCTGGTGACCTCGGGTGAGCCGGTGGGCATCGTCATGGGCGTCGCTCTGGTCGTGCTCCCGATCATCGCCGTCTGGGCCATCTGGCGGGAGATCCGCTTCGGGATGCGCGCAGCCGCGCTCGCCGAGCGCCTCGAGACCGAAGGCGGTCTCCCCGCTGAGGAGCTCGACGTCAGGCCCAGCGGCCGACCCGAGCGCGAGCAGGCCGATGAGCTGTTTCCCGCCTACCGCGCCGATGTCGAAGCGCACCCCGACGACTGGCGCGCCTGGTTCCGCCTCGGCCTCGCCTACGACGGCGCGGGCGACCGCCGGCGCGCTCGGCAGGCGATCCGCACGGCGATCACGCTCGAACGCGCCCGCTAAGCCGGGACGGCCGCGGCGACGGCGTCCTCCACCGTCGTGTGGCGGAAGGTGAACCCGGTCGACTCCAAGACCGCGGGAACGACGTGCGAATCGACCGCCAGCAGCGACTGCGTGGCATCCCGTCCGAGGAGGAGCGAGATCGCCCACAGGGGTGCGCGCAGCAGGTAGGGCCGGTTCATGCGGCGGGCCAGCGCGAATCCGAGGTCGTTGGCCGTCGCCCGCGTGGGCCCGGTGAGGTTCACCGGCCCCGAGATGTCGTTGTCGATGAGGTGGCGGATGGCCCGCACCTCGTCGTCGAGCGAGATCCACGGCCAGACCTGTGTGCCCCGGCCGATCGGCCCCGAGACGCCGAGCTTCGTGAGGAGCAGGAGCGGCTTGAGGACGCCGTCGCGGTGCACGATCGGGGCGGTGCGGAGAAGGGCCACCCGTCCCGGCGCGCGCAGGGCAGCCGCCTCCCACTCGCCGCAGACGTCCGCGAGGAAGGTGTCGCCGCGCGGCGATTCCTCCGTCAGCACCGCTCCCGGAGCCGAGGGATAGTAACCGGCACCGGATGCCGACACGAACGCCGGGGCATCCGCGCCCAACGCGCCGAGCGCGGCCGCGATCGTCTGGGTGGGCAGCAGGCGCGACCACAGCAGTTCGTGCTTGTAGCGGGGTGTCCAGGGGAAGCGTCCGATGCTCGCGCCGTTCAGCCCGACGACCGCGCGGGCGCCGCGCAGCACCTCCGGATCGAGCGGAGTGGTGCCCGGGTCCCACGACCGTTCGTCGGGCTG
>JACEFY010000103.1 GCA_016807485.1 Stenotrophomonas maltophilia
CGCAGACGAGCCGACGACGGCGCTCGACGCGACGGTGCAGGCCGAGATCCTCGCGCTCCTCCAGCGGCTGCGCGAAGAGCGGGCGCTCACCCTCATCGTCGTGACGCACGACCTCGGCGTCGTCGCGGCGCTCTGCGACACCGTCGCGGTCATGAAGGACGGCGTCATCGTCGAGCGCGGCGCGGTGGACGCCGTCTTCGCCGATCCGCAGCATCCGTACACGCGCAGCCTCCTGGCGGCAGGAGGCGACGTATGAGCGACGAGCTGCTGCGGGTGGAGGGACTCCGCAAGACCTACGCGAACCGCAACGCGTGGGGGCGCCGGACCGGTGAGATCCGCGCGGTCGACGGGGTGGATCTCGCCATCCGCGCGGGCGAGACGCTGGCCGTCGTCGGAGAATCCGGGAGTGGCAAATCGACGCTCGGTCGGGCGATCCTGCAGATGGAGGAGCCGACGTCGGGCGCCATCCACTACCGCGGCGTCGACCTCACCGCCGCCTCCCGACCGGTGCGCGCAGCTGCGCACCGGTCGATGCAGGTGATCTTCCAAGACCCGTTCTCCTCGCTCAATCCGCACCGCACCGCCCTGCAGAACGTGCTCGAGCCGCTCGGCGTGCTGGGCGTGTCGGGCGACCCGATCGCCGCGGCGACCGAGTCCCTGTCGGCGGTCGGCATCGAGGGTGACGCCGTGCACAAGCGCCCACGCGCCTTCAGCGGCGGCCAGCGGCAGCGCATCGCGATCGCTCGTGCCCTCGCGGTGCGGCCCGACTTCATCGTGTGCGACGAGCCCGTTTCGGCGCTCGACGTGACGATCCAGGCGCAGGTCATGCGGCTCCTGCAGCGGCTGCAGAAGGACTACGACCTGACCTACCTCTTCATCTCGCACGACCTCGCCGTCGTCCGCGAGATCGCCGACCGCACCGCAGTCATGATGCGCGGCCGCATCGTCGAGCTCGCACCGACCCGCGAGCTCTTCGCCGCGCCGCGGCATCCCTACACGCAACGGCTCCTGGAAGCCGTGCTCGTGCCAGACCCGCCCGTCGCCCGTGCGCGCCTCGCGCAGATCGCCGCGCGCCCGGCCGCTCCGGTGGCGGAGGTCGGCGTCCTCACCGAGGTCGCGCCGGGACACTTCGTCGAGGGGTGACCGGCGCCGAGATCAGTCGCGCAGCGCGCGACGCTCGCCGGCTTCCACCGCGAACGGCAGGCGGTTCTCCGTCGTCGGCAGCGGGCCGACGTACTCGTCGCTGAACGCGCACGGCGGGAGGAACGCCCGGCGGAAGTCGACCACGACGGTGCCGTCGGCATCCGGCGCCGAGATCGGGAGGAACCGGAAGCGGTAGGCGCCGGTCGCTGCGGTGGCGTCGGAGATGACGGCATCCAGACCGCCCTCGTCGCCGGCCACGACGAGCGTCACGTCCTGTCCGTGCACCGACAGCGCGATCGTGCCGGTCGCGGGAACGGCGCGCTCGTAGCCGTCGGCGCTGACCACGGTGCGTGTCTCGCCCTCGGGCGCGGGCGTGAAGCGCCCGGTGATCGCCCACTCCTCGCCGCCGCCGAACGACTCGATGCCACGGAGCGCCGTGCGGGCGGGGTTGGCGGGGTCGAAGACGCGCAGGGCGCGGTCGTCGTCGCGGGCGAACGCGCGCAGCAGCAGATCGTCGTACGCGATCTGCTCGAACGGGGCGAGCGTCACCCCCTCGCCCAGGTCGCCGTGGACCCGGCCGTCTTCGGTCCACCACTGTCCCGGCGCGCCGGCATAGGCCCGCGGAGTGCCGTCGAGCCAGTGCGTGTGCGCGAGCGCCGCCGTGCCGTGCGGGGCGCTCACCGCCGCCCACCGTGCGTCTGCATCCACCATCGCTCGCTCCTTCTTCCCTCGCGCTCGCCCTCCACGCTAACCCGCCTCGCGAATCACCAGCGCGCGCGCGAATCATCACGTCACAAACGCACGCGGAGCGGTGATTCGGGAGCCGGGTGGTGATTCGCGAGGGGCTCAGAGGAGGTCGGGACGGTGCACGAGGGCGGCGGCGCCGATGAGCGGCGCGTCGCCGCCGAGAGCGGCGCGGACCACCCGCAGGCGCGCCGCGTACGCGTTGACCGATGCGGCGCGCACGGCCGCCTCGATCTGCTCGGTGAAGTCATCGGCGACGAACGAGAACCCCCCACCCACCACCGCGAGCTCGAGGTCGAGCAGCGTCGCCGCGTTCGCCAGGCCGACGCCGATCGCGTGGGCCGACCGGGCGACGGCCTGCACCGCGATCTCGTCGCCGTCGCGATAGGCCGCCGCGAGCTCCTCGCCGGTCGTGCCCGTCCAGCCCTGCCGCTGCGCCCACGCGACGATGTGCGGGCCCGAGGCGAGCTGCTCGACGGTGGATGCCGCGGCATCCCCGTCGATCTCGGCGACGACCACCTGCCCGATGTGTCCGGCGTTGCCCGACCCGCCCGCGATGAGGCGCCCGTCGGAGACGATGCCCCCGCCGACGCCGGTCGACACCACGAACACGATCGCGTTGGCGACGCCCCGTGCGGCGCCGAGCCAGGCCTCAGCCAGGGCGATGCACGTGCCGTCCAGTCGCAGGGCGACCTCGTCGAGCCCGCTTTCGCGGCGCACCGTGTCGACGAGCGGCATGCCGTGCGCCGCCGGGAGGTTGATGGGCGAGATCGTCCCCGCCGAACGGTCGATCGGTCCGGCCGATCCGATGCCCGCCGCCGTCACTTCGCTCCACTCGGGCAGCGCCCGGCAGTGGGCGATCACCTCGGCGAGGGCACGCTCCAGAACCGTCCGGTCGCCGGCCGCCGCGCGCCCCGTGGCCGAGCGCGTCCGCGAGCCGGCGACGATGCCGCCGGCGGCATCGACGAGCGCCGCCTCGACCTTCGTGCCGCCGAGATCGATCGCAAGTGCGAGTGCCATGTGAAACCTCCGGGAAAGCTCTGACCCATGCCCGCCACGGCATGGGTCTCAGCGTAGTGTCGGCCACAGCGATCGGCACCTGCCTTTGGCTTCGCCCGACGGATCTCCTTCTCGAGAACCGCGCCGATCGACTGGAGCCACTCGTGGCCGCACCCGTCCTCGCACCGCAGCCCGTGTCCACCATGGGCCCCATCCGCCAGACCTATGCGACGGCGGAGACGTTCCCGCCGGTCGCCCGGGCCTACACCCAGGTCTCGCAGGTCGCCAAGGAGCTCGGCCTCCTGCGCCGCGCGCCCCGCTTCTATGCGCTCGTCGGGGCCGGGGTCGCGCTCGCTTTCGGCGCCTGCGTCGCCGGCTTCATCCTGCTCGGAGACAGCTGGTTCCAGCTGCTCATCGCCGGAGCGCTCGGCATCGTCTTCACGCAGGCGGCGTTCCTCGCCCACGAGGCCGCGCACCGTCAGATCCTCGCAACCGGCCCCGCCAACGACCGGCTCGCCCGCGTGCTCGCCAGCGGCGCCGTCGGCATGAGCTACTCGTGGTGGGATGCCAAGCACTCCCGCCACCACGCCAACCCCAACCGGGTGCGCAAGGATCCCGACATCGAGGTCGACACGATCTCCTTCCTCGAAGAGGATGCCGCGAAGTCCCGCGGGATCGTGCGGCTCATCACGCGCAAGCAAGGGTGGCTGTTCTTCCCGCTGCTCACGCTCGAGGGTCTCAACCTCCACTACCTGAGCATCAAGTACCTCCTCACCGAGCCGAACGTGAAGGGCCGCTGGCTGGAGCTCTCGCTCATCGCCGCACGCCTCGCCCTCGTGCTCGTGCCGGTCTTCCTGCTGCTGCCGCTCGGAATGGCGTTCGCGTTCGTCGGCGTGCAGATGGCCGTCTTCGGCGTCTACATGGGCGCCTCGTTCGCGCCGAACCACAAGGGCATGCCCATCATCGATGAGCACGCCCGGCTGGACTTCTTCAGCAAGCAGGTGCGCACCTCCCGCAACATCCGCGGCGGCTGGTGGGCCACGTGGTTCATGGGCGGGCTCAACTACCAGGTCGAGCACCACCTCTTCCCGAGCATGGCGCGCCCGCACCTGTCGAAGGCGCGACTGATCGTCCGCGATGCGTGCGAGTCGACCGGCATCCCCTACACGGAGACGAGCCTGTGGCGTTCATACGCCATCGTCATCGACTACCTGAACCGCGTGGGGCTGGCCGCACGCGACCCGTTCGACTGCCCGATGGTCGGAGAGTACCGCCGCGTCTGACGCCGCGTCGAAGGGGTCGACGGTCAGGCGTTGCGGCGGATGACCTTCATCAGCCACGCGATGATCGCGATGACGAGAACGACGAGTCCGATCCACAGCAGGAACTTCGCGGCTTCGACGAAGACGCCGAGCAGGATCAGGACGATGGCAACGACGAGAAGGATGATCGCAAGAGGCATGCCTCGATTCTGGCGCTCGTCCGGATGCAGCGTGCAGAGGGTTGACAACGCACGCGCCCGAGAGTAAAAACCGGGCGGCGACAGTCGTACCGGCTGAGCCCCGGCGATGTCAAGGCCCTCCCATGCCCCGGCCCGGTGTCGGTTCACTGGATGCAGTGACGATACGACAGTGAAACGGAGCGACGACGACGTGAAAGACATCCTGATCGACGGGCACCGCATCCTCACCACCGACCAGATCGCGGATGCCGTGCTCGAATACGCGCACTTGCTGATGGAACGCCACCAGACCGACATCGTGGAGTTCCCGAGCCTGTACGACGGCACCCTCACCCAGTGCTCGATCCTCCTCGGCGGAGCCGGCCCGCTGGCCGTGCTCGACGCCGTGATGGACCTCCCGGTCGCGGTCGACGGGGCCGACGATGCGTGTGCCGAAATCACACGTCGCGCCGACGCATTACGGTAGGAGTGTGGGCAGGTTCAGCTATGAGGGTGACGCGAAGGTCGAAATCGACGATCGGGTGCTGGCGCATCTGCAGGTCGTGATCGGTCAGAAGCTGCGCCGCGGCGAGCCCTTCTTCTTCACGTGGCGCAACGACGCGAGCCTCGGCGACGGGCGCACGACCGTGTGGCTGCATCCGCAGGCCTCGCTCGTGTTCAAGTTCCACGGCAGCCGCCAGCCCACGCTCAACCGCGCTTGGCTCGAAGCGCTGAGCCACACCGCGAACTCGGGCGCGGGGCTCTACGTCGTGCCCGAGCCGGCCGGCCCCGCCGACGGCGAGGTCATGCTGGGCTGAGGTCTGCACGCCTCTCGAGGTCTGTCAATCCCCTCGACCCGGCCGGCGCCCGCGCGCAGACTGGGGTCGAAGGCGGTGACCGATGACGATCCAATTGCCGGATCCACGGAGTGAGCAGATCGATGAAGATCTGGAGCTCGTGCCCATCGACGACAGATCGTGGCGGTTGTGCGACACGCGCTGGGATGCGAACGACGCGCCCCACGTGGTCGCCTACATCGAGCTGGTCGACGATGTCTACGACGTGATCTGGGTGCGCGGGGGCGCGCGCAGGGCGCGGCTCAACTCCCTCGAGGCCTGCCTCTGCGCGGCGCGCGAGCACGTGGCTCAGGAGGTCGAGCCGGGCACCCGCCCGAAGCTCATCCCGCATTTCCCTCCGCCCCGGCTGGGCTGAGGGCCCTCAGCCGGCGACGTCGACCGTCTGCGGCGCAGCGTCTTCTTCGGCCTCCGGCGCGGAGTCGATGTTCTCGGCGACCAGCGTGATGCCGCCCGACGAGTTCGCGGATTGAGCGAGGTCTTCGATCCAATCGCGGCTGAGCTCGGTGGGCTCGGGGTCGTCGAAGACGAATCGGATCGGGATCGACGGGTGCAGCCAGATCGTGCTGCGCCCGCGCGGCTCGTCGTCGGGGTGCCGCCACGACAGCGTGAAGCTCTCCCCGCGGCGGAGCTTGGTGGCGAGGACGACCTTGAGGTGTGCCAGTGCCCGGTCGTCGATGTGGATCGGTGTCGCCGATCCGCCGTAGTAGAGAGTGCCCACGTGGGGGATTCTAACCCCGCGATCGCGTTCCGCCCGAGATGCGGGCGGCGTCGTCGCTCAGTCAATGCGCGAGTGGTCGCCCAGGCGGTGCCACGTGCGGTTGTGATAGACGAGGGCTTCGCTGTCGTCGGCATCGCGGCCGAGCTCGGACTGCAGGGCGTGCGCGGCGACGACGGTGGAGCCACCGGCATCCATGCGCCCGATCACGGCGGCGCGCACCCAGGCGCGGACGTCGCGGTAGACGGGCTCGCCCGTGACGAGGCGCGACCAGCGGTGCGTCTCGGCGAATCGGTCGATGCCGCTCGTCGCTCCGATCTGAGCGACCTCGAGGTCGTGCGCATCGAGCAGGTGGACCACGACGGTGTCGGCACGGAGGAGCACGTCGGATGCCGAGGACTGCGCTGACACCGAGAAGATGAGCAGCGGCGGCTCGGCGCTCACCGACGCGACCGACGTTGCGGTGAGGGCGACGGGGCCGTCCCCCGCGTCGGCGGTGATGACGGCGACCCCGCCGGGGTGGCCGCGGAACAGCGCCTTGAACTCGTCGGCCGACAGCGACGAGGCGAAGTGGTGTCCGGGCGCCTCGATGTGCGGGGTCTCCGACGGGGTCTGCGAAAGCGACATGCTTCGACGTTACGTCTCTCCGGGGCCATCGGCTCCGCTGCGAGCGCCTGTGTGACGGCGTGTGAAGCAATGTGACGCGCGCGTGTCCGGGTATGTCGCACCGGGATGACGGATCGATCGCCGGTGGTCAGCATGGACGCATGACCGAGCCTCTCGTGCGGGTCGACGCCCTCGTCGACGAGATCGCGGCTGGGCGACCCCCGGTGCGGTTGCTCGACGTGCGCTGGCGCCTCGATCGCATCGAAGGCCGGCCGGACTACCTGGCCGCGCACCTGCCGGGCGCCGTCTACGTCGACCTCGAGCGGGAGCTCGCACGTCGTGGGCTCCCCGAGGAGGGGCGGCATCCGCTGCCGTCCCGGCACGAGCTGCAGGCCGCGGCCCGGCGCTGGGGGCTCCGGCGCGGCGATCGCGTCGTGGTGTACGACGACAACGACGGTGTGCCCGCGGCGCGGGCGTGGTGGATGCTGCGTCGGCACGACGTGGACGTGCGCGTGCTCGACGGGGGATTCCGCGCGTGGGTGGCGGCGGGCCTGCGGCTCGAGCGCAGCGACCGAGGGGGGCCCGCCGGTGACATCGAGCTCTCCGCGGCATCGGGGGGCGTCGCCGACATCGACGAAGCCGCCGTCGCCCCGCGCACGGGCGTGCTCGTCGACGTCCGCGCACCGCAGTACTACCGGGGCGCCGCCGCAGGGCTCGACCCGGTCGCGGGCCACATCCCCGGGGCGGTCAACATCCCCACGGTCAGCCACATCGGTCCGGACGGTCTGCTGCGCAGCCCGGCGGAGATCCGCGAGACGCTCGCAGCCCACGGGGTCGGCTTCGGCGACGATGTCGTGCTCACGTGCAGCTCCGGCATCCCTTCCGCCCATTCGGCTCTCGCGTTCGCCGTCGCCGGGATCGACACGCGGATCTTCGTCGGCTCGTGGAGCCAGTGGT
>JACEFY010000104.1 GCA_016807485.1 Stenotrophomonas maltophilia
CGGTGCGACCCTTGCCGGCAAGGCGGGCGAGCTCTCCGCGGGCCTCCAGACCCTCAACGCGGGGACGCAGACCCTGAGCGCCGGTTCGCTCCGACTCATGTCGGGTGCGCAGAACCTCTCCGCCGGAGCGGGAACCCTCGCCGAGGGCGCCGGATCGCTGGCCGAGGGCACGCAGAAGATCTCGGCGGGAGCCGGCAGCCTCGCCGCCGGCCTCGGAGACCTGTCGGCGGGTGCCACATCGCTCTCGGAGGGCTCGACGCAGCTCGCCGATGGCTCGGATGAGCTCTTCGCCGGCGCCGTTTCGCTCGCCGACGGCAACGCGCAGATCGCGGATGGGACGGGACAGCTCGCCTCCGGCACGTCGAGCCTCACCCCGACGCTGCTGCCCTGGCTGTTCGGCGCCGCGATCCTCGGCCTCATCGGCATCGCCGCGTGGGTTGCCCACCGGATGGCGCACCGCACCCGCGAGCGCGAGCTGGCGATGGCCTGATCTCCCCCGCCACACGGAGAAGCGGTCCCGACCACCCGGTCGGGACCGCTTCTCATTGCGTGCGAAGCGTCAGGCCTCGCTCATGACGTTGACCTCGACCTGGCCGCGAGCGGCAAGGGCCGCGGCACGCGCCGCGATGCGGCGGGCCTGCTCGGCCTGGCCGGCATCCAGCGTCTCCTGGTCGACGGGGTAGCTGTCGACCTTGTTCACGCCGTTGTACTTCGCGATGTACGCGTCGAGCTCGGGGCCCGACTCCCACGACGTGATGAGGCAGTAGCGCGGCTCGTCGCCGTAATGCGCAGCCGCGTGCCAGAGGCGCTGGGTGTCGACGATGAGCTGTGCACCGGCGGGCAGCGCGATGCGGGTCTCCTCGCTCGGGTCGGTGCGGTTCTCGCGGAGCACGAAATAGCTCGTCTTGTCGTCGGTGAGGTTGAAGAACCCGCGGACGACCCACCCGGTCCCGTCCGGGTTCAGGCGGTTGTTGTCGTCCTGGTGCAGGTTGTAGAGGCAGTCGGCGTAGGTGTTCGGCTGCAGCTCGATGATGCGGCACCGTCCCACATTGGCGCCGGGCTCCAGCGCCCGCTCGGTGAGCGTCGGAGCGATCGCGGTCTGCGAGTCGATCCACACGCCGTCCTTGTCGGTGCGCGGCGGCTTGTGGTTCCAGAAGCCGTTGCACTCGATCTCCCCCTTGGCCGAAGCCAGCGGCGCGAATCGGGTGTCACCGGAGGACTTCCAGTCGACGTACTCGATGTCGAGCCATTCTTTGGGATCGATTTCCTTGCCGTAGCTGTCGAGGACGACGTAGCCGGTCTCCTCGAGAGCGGCGCTCTTGATGTATGCCATGACGGATCATGCCCTTTCTGTCGGACAAGCGAAGTTTTTACAGGCCCGACTGAGGCAAGCCTACCGAGGCCGTTCCGCAACGCGATTAGACTCGTCCGAGCCCTGCGAGATGCGATTCGGAGAACATGGACACCGTCACGGATGCCGCCGCCACTCACGTGGACGCCACCGCCGTCAACACCATCGCGTGGCTCTCGGCATCCGACACGACCATCGTCGTGCCCGTCTATCAGCGCCAGTACCGGTGGGACATCGGCGCGTGCGAACAGCTGCTCGGCGACGTGCGCGCGGTCGCGGGCAGCGCCGCGACACACACCCACTTCATCGGATCGATCCTCTCCACCGCCTCCACCCGCGACGACGACGAGGCTCAGTTCGTCCTCATCGACGGCCAGCAGCGCATCACGACGCTCATGCTCCTGGTCGCCGCCCTCCACCACACGCTGCGCGAGGACGACCCCGACCTCGCCGCCGAGCTCGCCCGCGTGCTCGTGCGTGCAGACGATGCCGACCGTACGAAGCTCCGCCCCCACCGCGCGTGGGCCGAGGTCTTCGAAAGCGTCGTCCTCGGACGCCGGTCACCGGGCGATGCGCGCCGTGAATCGCGGTTCGACGACAACTACGCGTTCTTCCGCAGCCAGATCCGTCCCGACGAGGCCGCCGACCTCTGGCGGGGACTCCAGCGACTCGAGCACGTCGCGATCACGCTCGGCCCGCAGGCCAACGCGCAGCAGATCTTCGAGAGCCTGAACTCCACCGGTGAGCCCCTGCGCGACCACGAACTCATCCACAACTACGTCCTCATGGGACTCTCGCACGCCGAGCAGACCGAGATCGAGAACGAGTACTGGGTGCCCATCGAGCGGGACACCGGCGAGCAGATCGGCGCGTTCTGGCGGCACTACCTCATCATGCTCACCGGGCGCGAAGTCGCCGTTGCCGGCGAACGCGGTGTCTACGACGCCTTCCGCCACGAGTTCCCCCGCCTCGACGTCGACACGCTGCGTGCCCGCGCGACGCAGTGGCGCGAGTACGCGGGAATCTACCGGCTCCTGCGCGAGCCCTCCGAGGCTCCGGATGCCGTGCTCGCCCGACAGCTCGCCTACCTCGCCACCTTCGGGTCGGAGACGGCGCCGCTCGCGCTCCGCCTCTGCCACGATCACCTGCACGGCCGCCTCGACACCGCCGGGCTGGTCGCCGCGTTCGAGCACCTGCAGTCGCTGCTGCTCCGCCGCACGATCGTCGGCATCCCGACGGACCGTCTCATCGCGCGGCTCTGCCGTGCCGCCGAGGTCGGCCCCGATGATCTCGTGCGGGCGATCGCCCGCATCACGCCGTCCGACGAGCGCACCCGCGTGGGGCTCAAGTACTCCGAGCTCCCCCATGCGCGCTATGTGCTGGGCCGGCTCGAAGGCGCCGACCCGCTGGGCGCGTTCGACCTCGAGCACGTCGTGCCGCTGGCGCCCGGCGACGAGTGGAGCGGCGACGGAACGCGCCGGTGGGCGGACTACACCGACGACGAACAGAACAGCCATCGGGCCCTCGCGCACACGCTCGGCAATCTGACGCTGCTCGAACCCGACCTCGCCGACCGCGCCTTCGATCTGTCCTTCCCCGAGAAGCGCGACCTCTACGCGCACAGCGAGCTCGCGCTGACCCGTGAGGTCGCCGACGAGACCGCGTGGGGCACGGCATCCATCGCTGCGCGCACCGAGCGCCTGACCGAACGCTTCATGACGGTGTGGCGGCGGCCCGCCGTGGTCGGCATCGACGACGACAACCTCACCCCCATCCTCGATGCCCGCAAGCGACGCGGCTGGCCGCGCGGGTGGCAGCGCGAATTCGACTACGTCGAGTTCCGCGGCGAGCACTGGGAGGTCGCGGACGTCCGCTACCTGTTCAATCGGATCTTCCAGCGCCTGTGGGCGGAATCCCCCGCGTCACAGCAGAGCGTCATCGATTTCAGCGCCCGCCACGGCGGACCGGTCTACCCCGCGATGGCCTGGAACGGGTTGTGGGACGAGCTGGCGGACGGCCACTACCTCTATCTCGGATGGGACTCGAAGTACATGCTCACCGCTGTGCAGGGCGTGCTCGAAGAGGCCGGCTGGGCGAGCGAGGTGTTCCTCAAGTACTCCTACATCGGCGACGCGATGCGGTGAATCCGCACATGCAAAAACCCCCGCCTGAGCGGGGGTTTTTTACTTGCTGGGGTACCTGGACTCGAACCAAGAACAAAGGTACCAGAAACCTCCGTGTTGCCAATTACACCATACCCCACAAGGTCCGACCGAAGTCGTTCCGAGGGACAAGCTTAGCCCACGCGCGGGGCTCAGCCAAACCCGACGCGACTCAGCCGATCTCGTCGACCAACGCCGCGAGACGCCGGATCGACTCGTGCTTGCCGAGCAGCTCCATCGATTCGAAGAGCGGCGGCGAGATGCGCCGACCGCTGACCGCGACGCGCAGGGGACCGTACGCGACACGCGGCTTCAGACCCAGTCCATCGATGAGCGCGGCCGCGAGCGCCTCCTGCACGGCCGCCGCGGTGAACCCCTGTGCGGGCACGAGCTCGAGCGCGCCGACCGACGCGACCAGCACCTCCCCGGCATTGGCGGGGAGGCCGCCCACGGCGTCGGCGTCGTAGGCGACGTCGTCGCGGAAGAGGAAACCGAGAAGGCCCGGCGCTTCGCCGAGCAGCTGCATCCGCTCCTGGACGAGCGGGGCCGCGGCATCCAGCGTCTGCTGCTGGGCCGGCGTGAGGGGGTCGGAGACGACGCCGGCCGAGACGAGGTAGGGCACGAGGCGCGCGGCGAAGTCGGCGGGCTCGAGCAGCCGGATGTGGTCGCCGTTGATCGATTCGGCCTTCTTCTGGTCGAAGCGCGCCGGGTTGGGGTTGACGTCGACGATGTCGAAGGCGTCGATGAGCTCCTGCCGGCTGAAGACGTCGCGGTCGTGGCTGATCGACCATCCCAGCAGCGAGAGGTAGTTGAGGAGGCCCTCGTGGATGAAGCCCCGCTCGCGATGCAGGAACAGGTCGGCCTGCGGGTCGCGCTTGGAGAGCTTCTTCGTGCCGGTCTCGCCGAGCACGAGCGGCATGTGCGCGAAGCGGGGCACGAAGGTCGTCACGCCCGCGTCGATCAGCGCGCCGTACAGCGCGAGCTGACGCGCCGTCGACGGCATGAGGTCTTCGCCGCGGAGCACGTGGGTGATGCCCATGAGCGCGTCGTCGACGGGGTTCGTGAAGGTGTAGAGCGGCACTCCGCCGGCGCGGACGAGCACGAAATCGGGGAACGACCCGGCGGGGAAGGTGACCTCGCCGCGAATGAGGTCGACGTAGGTGGTGTCGGTCTCGGGCACGCGCAGCCGCCAGGCGGGCTCGCGACCCTCGGCTCGGAACGCCGCTCGCTGCTCGTCGGTGAGGGTGCGATCGAAGTTGTCGTAACCGAGCTGCTTGGCGCGGCCGGCGGCGGCGTTGCGCGCGTCGATCTCTTCGGCCGTCGAATACGACTCGTACACGGCGCCGCTCGCGATGAGCTTGTCGAGGACGTCGCGGTAGATGTCGTGGCGCTCGGACTGCCGGTAGGGCGCGTGCGGGCCGCCCCGCTCGACGCCCTCGTCCCAATCGATCTCGAGCCAGCGCAGCGCGTCGAGCAGCTGACGGTAGCTCTCCTCGCTGTCGCGGGCCGCGTCGGTGTCTTCGATGCGGAAGATCATCTTGCCGCCGTTGTGGCGGGCGTACGCCCAGTTGAACAGGGCGGTGCGCACCATCCCGACGTGCGGAAGTCCGGTCGGGGACGGGCAGAACCGGACGCGGACGTCGGCGCCGGAGGCGGTCGTGGTGCGGGGATCGGGTGCAGAAGACATCGCTCCCATCCTAGGCGGGGCGCGCGTTCGATCGCGGCTCGAGACGGCACGGCTCCGTCGACACGGGACGCCGCGCGACCCGTCTCAGCGCGCGGGAGCCGTCTCGGCGAGCACGCGTCCGAGCGCGTCGAGCGCGACCCGCAGCGACGGCACGCGCTCCGCCTCCCGCGCGGTCACGACGTGCAACCGCCTCGCCTCGGCGACCGGCAGCGGCGCGGTGCGGATGCCGGGGAGCGTCGGGAACGACTCGACGGCCATGCGCGGGAGCGTCGCCACGCCGATGCCCTGCGCCACGAGCCCCTCGACGGCGACGTAGTTGTCGGTCTCGAACCCGATCCGCGGGACGAAGCCCGCCCGCTCGCACAGCTCCAGCAGGTGGCCGCGGCATCGGGGGCAGCCGGCGATCCACGTCTCATCGGCGAGGTCGGCGAGGTGAGGGACGGCGCCGTCGACGGATGCCGGGAGAATGAGCATGAGGTCATCGTGCCCGGCGCTGCGCACCGACAGTCCGCGGGCGCTGTCCCGATGGGGATCGGCACGGTCTCCGGGGTAGCTGAAGGTCAGCGCGAGGTCGGCGCGGTCCTCGCGGATCGCGGCCACGGCCTCGGGCGGCTCCGCCTCGAGGTAGGTGACCGACAGCCCCGGGTGCGACGCCGCGAGGGCGGCGATGAGACGCGGCACGAGCACGGGTGAGGCCGAGGGGAAGGCGACCAGCCGGATGACGCCGGTGCGCAGGCCCCGGAGCTGATCGAGCTCCTCCAGGGCGGCGTCGACCGCAAGGGTCACGGCAGGGGCGTGCCGCGCGAGGATGCGGCCGGCTTCGGTGAGACGCACGCCGCGGCCGACACGCTCGACGAGTGCGACGCCGAGGCGGGCGTCGAGGCGCTGCAGATGCTGGCTGACGGCGGGCTGGCTGAGCCCGAGCGCCGTGGCGGCGGCCGTGATCGAGCCGGTGTCGGCGATCGCGCGGACGATGCGGAGGCTCTGGAGGTCGACGTCGAGCGATGCGGGCGGCATCCATTCATCGTGTCACGGCATGTGTGAGATCGCGAACCTGCTGTAGACCTATGAATCGCGAGTACGGATGCTGGAAGCATGCCCCTTTCGACCGCGCCGGACGTCGCGGACCTCCGCGCGCAATTCGCCGACGCGAGCGGCTACCTGGCCGCGTGCACGGCCGGCCTCGCCACCGCGGGCATGCGGCGCGCACTCGCGGCCGAGTGGTCGCGTCGGCCCGACGTCGCCGAATACTGTCGCGCGGTCGAGGCCGCTCGCGGCCACTTCGCCGTCCTCGTCGGCGTCTCGTCCGACCGCATCGCGATCGGGGCTCAGACGTCCGTGCAGACGGCGCTGTTGGCGGCATCCCTCCCCGACGGATCGGAGGTGCTGTGCCCGGAGGACGAGTTCTCGTCGCTCGTGCTGCCCTTCGTGCACGCCGGTCGCGGCATCCGTGTGCGCACCGCTCCCCTCGCCCTGCTCGCCGCCGAGATCCGGCCGACGACGGCGCTCGTCGCCTTCTCGCTCGTGCAGTCGGCGACCGGGGAGGTCGCCGACCTCGACGCGATCGTCTCCGCTGCCGCCGCGCACGGCACGCGCACGGTGTGCGATGCGACGCAGGCGGTCGGGTGGATGCCGGTGGATGCCACACGCGTCGATGCGCTGCTGTGCCACGCCTACAAGTGGTTGTGCTGCCCGCGCGGGGTCGCCTTCCTCGCCCTGTCCCCCGACTACGCCCGGGAACTCCGACCGGTGCAGGCCGGGTGGTACGCGGGTGCCGACCCGTGGCTGTCGTGCTACGGCGGCGACGCCGACCTCGCGTCGTGCGCGCGGCGGTTCGACGTCTCCCCCGCGTGGCAGGCGTTCGTGGGCGCCGAGCCGGCCCTGGCGGCATTTGCGGGAGCACCCATTGCGGCCGTCCACCGGCACGCCACGACGCTCGCTGCCGGCTTCCGTGCGCGTCTCGGCGTGCCGGAACCCGAACGCGCCAGCGCGATCGTCACCTGGGCGGATGCCGACGGGACAGCGCTCGCGCGTCTCACCGCGGCGGGCCTCGTGGCGTCGGGACGCAACGGTCGCGCGCGCGTCGCCTTCCACATCTTCAACGATTCCGACGACGTCGAACGGGCGGCGCGCGCCCTCGGGCGCTGAGGTTCGATGACCGGTCACGCGAGG
The DNA here is from genome assembly GCA_016807485.1 of Stenotrophomonas maltophilia. Taxonomy (GTDB): domain Bacteria; phylum Actinomycetota; class Actinomycetes; order Actinomycetales; family Microbacteriaceae; genus Microbacterium. The sequence continues at coordinate 7,373 of JACEFY010000104.1, forward strand.
GCCGGTCCGCCCCCGTTCCGAGCACCACGCGCGAAGGGCGACAGCACCGTGACCGCGACGACGACGCC
>JACEFY010000105.1 GCA_016807485.1 Stenotrophomonas maltophilia
CGGACGGTCGAGCCGCGGCGACCCAGGCCCGAGCCGATGACCGAGCCCGATGCGACCTGCGTGGTCGACAGCGCGAACCCGAAGAAGCTCGAGGCGAGGATCGTCGCCGCCGTCGACGACTCCGCCGAGAAGCCCTGGGCGGGCTTGACGTCGGTGAGGCCCTTGCCGAGCGTGCGGATGATGCGCCACCCGCCCATGTAGGTGCCGAGCGCGATGGTGAACGCGCACGCGAAGATGACCCAGGTCTGCGGGTCGCTGTGATCGCCGTCCTGCAGCCCCGCCGTGATGAGGGCGAGCGTGATGACACCCATCGTCTTCTGCGCGTCGTTGGTGCCGTGGGCGAGGGCGACGAGCGAGGAGGTGAAGATCTGACCCCACCGGAAGCCGTCGCGTCCGTCGGGCTTGTTGTCGTAGCGGCGGGTGATGGCGTAGGCGAGGCGCGTCACGAGGAACGCGATGACCCCGGCCGTGAAGGGCGCGATCAGGGCAGGCAGCACCACTTTGCTCAGCACGACGCCGAAGTCGATCGCCGCGGCGCTCGCGCCCACGACCGTCGCCCCGATGAGACCGCCGAACAGCGCGTGCGACGAGCTCGACGGGAGTCCGAGGAGCCACGTCAGCATGTTCCAGGTGATCGCGCCGACGAGGCCGGCGAAGATGATCGGCAGGAACGTCGTGGCGTCGATCCCGTCTTCGTTGATCATCCCGTGCGAGATGGTCTTGCTCACCTCGGTCGACAGGAACGCGCCGACGAGGTTGAGCACCGCCGCCAGCAGCACGGCGACCTTGGGCTTCAGGGCGCCGGTGGCGATGGGGGTGGCCATCGCGTTCGCCGTGTCGTGGAAGCCGTTCGTGAAGTCGAAGAACAGCGCCAGGGCGATCACCAGCACGACGATCAATACGGCCGTTTCCACAGTTCGCTTTCCGTCGGAGGATGTGGGAGGTGCCGAGGCGATCGGCGAGTGCGAACGAAGAGTTCACCGTGGGTTCATGGTCCGGCAACCGGACGAGGGAAATCCTCGCATATCCCGGGCCCGATCGCAGAACCCCCCACCAGGTCGGTTAGCGTGGTCGGGTGACCACGCCGCTGCCGCCCGTCGCCCCCGTCCGCCCCACGAGCCGTGTCCACCACGGCGACGAGGTGATCGATCCGTACGAGTGGCTGCGCGCGAAAGACGACCCCGAGGTGATCGCCCATCTCGAGGCCGAGAACGCCTACACCGACGAGCGCACGCGGGCCCTCGAGCCGTTGCGGGAGCGGATCTTCCAGGAGATCAAGGCGCGGACGCTCGAGACCGACCTCTCCGTTCCGACCCGCGAAGGCGACTGGTGGTACTACGGGCGATCGGTCGAGGGTCAGCAGTACGGCATCCACTGCCGCGCTCCCCTGGCCGATGCCGGCGACTGGACCCCGCCCGTCCTCTCCCCCGGCGTCGACGTGCCGGGCGAGCAGGTGCTGCTGGACGGCAACGTCGAAGCCGACGGGCTCGAGTTCTTCTCGCTCGGCAGCTTCGACGTCTCGGCCGACGGCACCCGGCTGCTCTACGGCGTCGACACGGAAGGCGACGAGCGCTACACCCTGCGCATCCGCGACCTCGCGACAGGAGAAGACCTCCCCGACGTCATCGAGGAGACCTCCTCGGGCGCGATGTTCTCGCCCGACGGCCGCTTCGTCGTCTACACGACGGTCGATGACGCGTGGCGCCCCGACACCGTCTGGCTGCACGAAGTGGGAGCCCCGGCATCCGACGACGCGAAGCTCTTCCACGAGCCCGACGAACGGTACTGGGTGGGCGCGGGCTTCACGCGCAGCCGCCGCTACCTCGTGATCGAGGTGGGGTCCTCGATCACCTCCGAGGAGTACCTCGTGGATGCCGACGATCTCCGCGCCGAGCCGCGCTCGATCTGGCCGCGACGCGACGGCGTGGAGTACTCCGCCACGCACGCCGTCGTGGACGGTGCGGATGTGCTCTACATCCTGCACAACGACGGCGCGCTCGACTTCGAGCTCGTGCGGGTGTCGGCCGACGATCCCACCGGAGCGCGTGAGATCGTGCTGGCCCACCAGCCCGGCCGCCGCCTGCTGGACGTCTCGGCCTTCCGGGATTGGGGCGTCGTCGCCTACCGCCGCGACGGCCTCGCGCGGATGGGCATGCTCGACTACGCGACCGACCGGGTCGACGAGCTCGACTTCCCCGAGGAGCTGTACTCCGCGGGCGCGGCCGGGAACCCGGAGTGGGCGCCGCCGCTCGTGCGGCTCGGGTACGGCTCGTTCGTGACACCGGGCACGGTCTACGACTACGTCGTGGCGACCGGCGAATTCCTGCTGCGCAAGCGGCAGCCCGTGCTCGGCGGCTACGAGCCCGCCGACTACGCCCAGCGACGCGTGTGGGCCACCGCCGCCGACGGCGTGCGTGTGCCGATCTCGCTCGTCTGGAAGGCGTCGTTCGGCGCGCCCGGCGACGCTCCGCGGCCGGTGCACCTGTACGGCTACGGGTCGTACGAGCACTCCATCGAGCCGGGCTTCTCTGTCGCACGCCTGTCGATGCTCGACCGCGGGGTGGTCTTCGCGATCGCCCACGTGCGCGGCGGCGGCGAGATGGGGCGCCAGTGGTATGAGGACGGCAAGCTCGGCCGCAAGCGCAACACCTTCACGGACTTCGTCGCGTGCGCGCACGAGCTCGTGGCCTCGGGGGTGACCTCCCCCGACCGGCTGGTGGCCGGAGGGGGAGCCGGGGGGGGGGGGGGCCCGGGGGGGGAGCCGAAAGCACCGGACGGTGGCACCGGCGGAACGCGGGAGCCGTCGCACGAGGCGACCGGCATCGGCGTCATCGACTGACCCGCGCCCGCTCGGCCCGCCTGATCCGCCTGGCGGGCGATCAGCCTTCGTAGCCGATCAGCCAGGTCACCCCGAAGCGGTCGCGGACCTGGCCGTCGTGATCGCCCCACGGGCGCATCTGGAGCGGATCGAGCACCTCGCCGCCGTCGGCGAGCGCGGCGAACCACCGTTCGAGTTCGCCCGGCTCGGCGGCCCCGAGAAGCGAGAAGAGGATGCCCTCGAGCTTCAGCGCCGACTCGCCCGGCGCCGCGTCGGCGGCGAACAGCTCGACCGTGCCCTGCAGCATCCCGTGCGCGATCCGATCGGCGTCGCCGTCGGTGCGCCCGAAGTCGCGATAGGTATGGAGCACGAGCTCGCCGCCGAAGACATCACGGTAGGTGGTGAGCGCCGCCTTCGCGGTGCCGTCGAAATGCAGGTAGGGCGTGAGTCCGGTCATCCCGCGACTCTACGTCGGCGCTCGGGTGCGCGCACCCGCATCCCCCGCAGCGAAGAGCTGTCAGCGCGCAGCGCCATGCAGCGTTCCGGTGACGGCGCCGGCCGGGTCGACGACGACGCAGCTGATGACGCGGTCGCCCACCTCGTTCCAGCTCGCCTCGGTCGGGGAGTAGAAGACGTAGTCGAGCGCGGATTCCTCATACGACAGGCCGACGAACGTCGCGAACGCGGGCTCGCACCCCTCGTACGCCGACGTCTCGATCGCCTCGTCGCCGGGGAATTCCCCCTCGGGGAGCGTGAAGTCGTGGAAGACCTCGCCGTCGTGCTCTTCGGAGCACGGCACCGCCGCAACCGTGGAGACCTCGCCGTCGGGTGCCTGTCCGAGGCAGTCGCCGATGGCGATCGTGAAGACGTCCACGTTTCCGCCTTCGGTGATCTCGCCGCTGTCGTCGCGGGTCGCCGTGCCGAACAGACCGGTGATCGCCGAGCACCCCGTCAGGGCGAGGCCGGCGGTGAGGACGAGGGCGCCGAGGGCGAGGGAGCGACGGGACATGAGGACCTTCCGACGGATGCTGTGGGCCACCTATGAGCGACCGCAAGCAGTCTAGGGGGCCGTCGGTCATCGACGCCGCCGCGGTCAGTCCTTCGGTCAGTCCCGCGGTCAGTTCCCCGGTCAGTCCTTCGGCCAGCCCGACCCCGGGACGACGTCGGGCACGATCCCCCCGTTCGGGCCGTAGTTCGTGTTCCGACCCGTCGGGTCGCTCAGGGGAGCCTCGACGAGCACGATCTTCAGCAACTGCTGCACACGCGCACTGGGCTCGCTCTCGGTCGTCAGCACGATGGTGCGGCGCGGGTTGAGGTCGAGGCCCCCGTCCGTGGGCACGACCTTCGGGTCGACGGCGACGGGCTTCGTCGTCGCGCCGAGTCGCACGAGCACCTTCTCCATGTCGTCTGCGGTCAGCGGGACCGCGGCCCCACCCTCGTCGCCGGTCGAAAGCGACACGGGCTTCGTGCCCCCGTCCGCCGTGCCGGCGTCGGGCTTCTTGTCCGATCCGAGGAGCAAGTCCTTCGCGCGCTCCCACAGGGTCTTCGCCGTGTCGGCCCCTCCGTTGCGGTCGGTTCCGAACCCGGGCTGATCGCCCATGCCCGGCCCGTTCTCATCGTCGCTGATGTGACCGAGGACCACGCCGCCGACGCGCTTCTCGACCGGCGCCTGATCCTTCGCCCGGGTCGGGCGCCCCTTCGCATCGAGCGTCATCCCCACCTTCCCGGCAGCCTGATCGAGGGCGAATCCGGTCACGCTCGACAGCCCGAACGCGGCGAGCGTCCCTTCGGCGATCCCGAGGGCCTCCAGCGTCCCCGCGCGCGTGTCGGCCACGGTGGAGTCGACCAGCGGCGTGCCGTCCGGCAGGGTCGTCGGCAGGACGATCACCTCCGAGAAGCCGAGTTCGAAGCTCGGCAGGTTCCCCGGGCCCACGAAGCCGACGAGCTCGGTGACGGTCGGCATCGACGCGGCGGAGGATGCATCCCGCTCCGTGGCCCGCTCGTCGATGTCGGCGACGCCGTCGCGATCGCGATCGAGCAGGGCCGCCGTGTAGGCGATGCAGACCCCGTCGGCGCTGCAGAGGAGCGGATGGACGATGACGGTGTCGTCCTCGGCCGCCTGTGCGGGTGCGGCGAGACCGACGCCCGCCGCGCCGATGGCGACCGCGGTGACGGCTGCTCCGATCGACCGCCGCGTGGTGATGACGTGCATGATGACCCCCGATTCGGCGCCCGGCGGCGCCCTACGACAAGGAGCGATCACCGACGGGAGTGATACACCGCCGCCCGCCTAGAATGAAGGCATCCCGGAAGTCACCTTTCGCGTCGGCGAAAGGGTCCTGCGAGTCTGGAGCCCCACCGCGTGAGCACCCCCACCACTTCCCCCGTCGCCGACACGGTGGACAACGCCGTCGCCACTCCCGAGAAGGAGCAGCCCTTCGGCGCCCTCGGATTGAAGCCCGACGAGTACGCGCAGATCAAGCAGATCCTCGGGCGCCGGCCGACGTCCGGCGAGCTCGCGATGTACTCGGTCATGTGGAGTGAGCACTGCTCGTACAAGTCGTCGAAGATCTACCTGCGCCGTTTCGGCGACAAGGTCAGCGACGAGATGAAGACGCGTCTCATGGTCGGCATGGGCCAGAACGCCGGCGTCGTCGACGTGGGCGAGGGCTGGGCCGTCACCTTCAAGGTCGAGTCGCACAACCACCCGAGCTACATCGAGCCGTTCCAGGGGGCGGCGACCGGCGTGGGCGGCATCGTCCGCGACATCATCTCGATGGGCGCGCGCCCCGTCGCCGTCATGGATCAGCTCCGCTTCGGCGCGATCGACCACCCCGACACCGCGCGCGTCGTGCACGGCGTGACGAGCGGCATCAGCTTCTACGGCAACTGCCTGGGTCTGCCCAACATCGGCGGCGAGACGGTGTTCGACGCGGTCTATCAGGGCAACCCCCTCGTCAACGCCCTCGCGGTCGGCGTCATGCGCCACGAGGACATCAAGCTCGCGAACGCCACCGGCGCCGGCAACAAGGTCGTGCTCTTCGGCGCGCGTACGGGCGGCGACGGCATCGGCGGCGCATCGATCCTCGCGTCCGACACCTTCGCCGACGGCGGCCCCACCAAGCGCCCCGCCGTGCAGGTCGGCGACCCGTTCGCCGAGAAGGTGCTCATCGAGTGCTGCCTCGAGCTCTACGCAGGCGAGCTCGTGGAGGCCATCCAAGACCTCGGAGCCGCCGGCATCTCGTGCGCGACGAGCGAACTGGCAGCCAACGGTGGCAGCGGCATGCGCGTCGACCTCGAGAACGTGCTGCTGCGCGACCCGACGCTCACGCCCGAAGAGATCCTCATGAGCGAGAGCCAGGAGCGGATGATGGCGATCGTCGCGCCCGAGAAGCTCGACGCGTTCCTCGACGTCGTCGGCAAGTGGGACGTCGAGACGAGCGTCCTCGGCGAGGTCACCGGCGACGGCCGCCTGCAGATCTTCTGGCACGGCGAGCAGATCGTCGACGTCGACCCGTCCACGGTCGCCGTCGACGGCCCGGTGTACGAGCGTCCGGTCGCCTACCCGACCTGGATCGACGCGCTCCGCGACGACTCGGCATCCGCCCTCCCCCGCACGGACGACCCCGACACGCTGCGCCGTCAGTTCCTGCAGCTCGTCGCGAGCCCCAACCTCGCCGACACGTCGTGGATCACCAACCAGTACGACTACTACGTCATGGGCAACACGGCACTCAGCTTCCCCGACGACGCCGGCATGATCCGCGTCGACGAGGAGTCGGGCCTCGGCTTCGCGATCGCGACCGACTGCAACGGCCGGTTCTGCCAGCTCGACCCCTACGCGGGCGCGCAGCTCGCCCTCGCTGAGGCCTACCGCAACGTCGCCGTCACCGGTGCCGTGCCGACCGCCGTCACCGATTGCCTCAACTTCGGCTCCCCCGAGAACCCCGAGGTCATGTGGCAATTCGGGCAGGCCGTCGACGGTCTGGCCGACGCGTGCCTCGAACTCGGCGTCCCGGTCACCGGCGGCAACGTCAGCTTCTACAACCAGACCGGCGACACCCCGATCTTCCCGACGCCCGTCGTGGGGGTCCTCGGGATCATCGACGACGTCGCCCGCCGCATCCCGTCGGGCTGGCAGGATGCCGGCGAGAACATCTACCTCCTCGGCGTCACCTCGACCGAGCTCAGCGGGTCGGCGTGGGCCGGGACGATCCACGGTCACCTCGGCGGTCGTCCGCCGGCGGTCGACCTCGGCCAGGAGAAGCGCCTCGCCGAGCTCATCCACGCGGCCTCGCAGCAGGAGCTCGTCTCGTCGGCGCACGACCTGTCGGAGGGCGGTCTCGGGCAGGCGCTCGCCGAGGGCGTCATGCGCTTCGGCGTGGGTGCCCGCGTGTGGCTGCGCGAGATCATGGAGCGCGACGGTGTGGATGCCGCCACCGCCCTCTTCAGCGAGTCGACCGGCCGCGTCATCGTCTCGGTGCCCCGCGAAGAGGACGTCAAGTTCCGCGGGCTCTGCGAAGGGCGCGGCTATCCGGTGCTCCGCATCGGCGTGACCGATCCCGCCGCCGACGGCGACGAGGCGGCCCT
>JACEFY010000106.1 GCA_016807485.1 Stenotrophomonas maltophilia
CGCTCGGCGACTGGGACCCGAACACGATCCCCGCCAAGTGGACGCGGAAGTCGCGCAGCCTGGTCGGCGAGCGGAAGGTCCTCGCACTCACCGACACCTCGGCCGCCGCGCGCTACCAGACGGTCACGGCGGCGCTGCGCAATCCGGCGGGGAGATTCGTGCAGCCCACGACGGATTCGCTGACCGCCGCGGCGGCGATCATGAGCGCATCGACGGTCCAGCCGCAGGTCCGCGAGCTCGTGCCCGCATCGGAGTCCGCGCAACACGTAATAGGCACCGGCCGCGAGGTCGTTCGTGTACGGACGCCAGGTCACGCTGTTGAGCACCCGCGGCTCACCGCTGTACGTCTCGGACGGATCGACCTTCGGGAAATCGTCGCGCGGCAGCTCGAGCGCCGTGCCGGTGGGATTGATCGCAGCATCCGTCGACGCATACGGATTGACGGTCATCCCCCAGGGATCGGCGGTGCCCGCGAGGAAGTCCCGAGCCTCCTGATCGGCGAGGATGTAGGTCCACAGCGCACGCGCGTACCCCGACCGACCCTGAGGGACCATGACGTCGGCCACGGCGGGGTTCACGATCGCCTGCTCCGCCCACTCCGGATCGTTGATCGTCAGGAAGTCGGGGTCGAACAGCAGGTTCCGCGCATTGCCCGCCAGATGCCTCTTGTCGGCATCGGCCGGGAGGGCGTCGGTGTACGAGGTGGTCAGGAGCTTCGCGAGCAGTCGCGGTGTGAGGTTCATCTCGGTGAACGGCTGGCGTGACCGCGCCTGCGCCTCCGCGGAGGATGCGGACGAGGGGAAGCGATCGATCGCGAACGTGATGGACACCCCCGTGAGCGCGATCGGCGCGTAGGTCAGGTTGTCTGTCAGGCCGTCGGACGTGTCGATGGGGCGCGAGGTGAACGCGAGCGGAGCGTCGGCGGCGGTGTTCGCCGTCGCCGCCGCATCGGTGTCGGTCGTCGTCAGCAGCGTGTACGCGTCGCCGCCCGCGGTGTTGCAGAGCGCGGGCTGCCAGGACGAGACCGCGTCCGAGACGACCTCGGTGCCGGCGAGCTGACGCTCCTCGGCGCCGATGGCGCAGCGCTGTCCGACGGGCTGGAAGTCGAGCGGGACGGCGAGTCGGTGCTTCCACTGCTCCCAGAACAGCGGCGACGCGGTGTTGGTGCCCGCGCCGCGAGGGACCACGACGAGCCAGCATCCCTGCACCGACTCGGCGCCATCCGCCGCCGAGGTGATGCCGCCGCAGCCGAGGCCCGGCGAAGCCAGGGTCGTCTGCGTTTCGAACGTGATCGACCCCGACCCCGTCGCGCTCGAACCGGCCCACGGCACCTCGTTGGTCGTGTAGGCCGAGAAGAACTCGTTGGTGTTGAGGTTGACGCCGCTGACGCGCGTGCCGTCGACGACCGCTTCGACCTTCGTGCCGCTCACCGAGCGGAACGGGATGCCGGTGTAGGACGGGTCGAAGACGCTCGAGCCGACCGCCGAGAACGCCAGGTCCTCGGGGGCGATGGCCGCGGCGCTCTCGACGAACTGGTCGCGCGCGGCGCCGGCCGTCGACGTGCTGAACCCGCCGAACTGGCACGTCGTGCGATCGGGACCGACGGACCCGTCCGGTGCGGTCTCAGAGCCCCAGCATTGCATGATCTGCAGATAGTTCTCGCCGCCGTTCTGACCGCTGGGGAGGGTCGATGCCTGACCGCCCGTCCACGACACCGTGATCGCCTGCGCGGTCAGGTCCTGCGTCTGGGAGACGGTGAGCGCGAGGTCGGGAAGCGGAGCGGTGTCGATGTGCGCGGCATCCTGCTGGCGTGCGGTGACGGTCACCGCGGACGAGTCAGCCCCGGCGGCGGCGCCCGCCGAGACGACGGACGCACCGAACACGAGGCCGAATGCCGCCGCCCCGGCGAGCGCCGAGCGCCACCATCCGTGCGCACGCGCGTCTCGACGTCCGTGATCGACCACTTCTGCACCCACCCAGTTCTGGACGCCCCAGCGCCCACGGCAACGCTAGGAATGCGGGGCGAATCGGCCGTGTACTCACCGCTAACGGCCGGGGTGGATGAGGGTCGGGATCGGGAGCGGGGGGTGAACGACAGGTGACGCCGTCAGCGCCGACGACGCGACGAGCGCAGGAGCACCGGTGGGAGCAGTGCTGCGCCGACCAGCAGGAGGCCGGCGATCAGCATCCCGTTCTGCGCGGGACCCCAGTTCGACGAAGCGAGGGTGAAAGGCGACGACAGCGCGGACGCTCCCCCGGCCGTGGAACCGGAGATCAGGTTGCCGTTGGCGTCGTACACGGCATCGGATGCGGCAGCGGCAGCGGCGGCGGCCGCTGCCGCCTCGGCAGAGGTCGCCGCACCGGGTGCGGCGGGGTCTGCGGCATCCGGAGACGTGCCCACCGGATTCGGGTTCGCCTCGCCCTCTGCCGCTGCACCCTTGTTGCTGCACGTGGTCGCGTCGAATGCACCCACCTGTGCGCCGGGGATCTTCGCGATCTGCTCGTACGCCGCTTGCACGAGGTTCATCGGCAGTGGCGAGTATCCGAGGGTGCCGGCCTGCTTCTGCCCGTCGCAGACGACGTACTTGATGAACTCGCCGAGGGTGTAGCCCTTCGTGGCGGAGAACGTGCCGCCGACCTCCGTGGGCACGATCATGTACGAGTAGCTCGACACCGGGTAGGCGTTGGCCTCCGGGCTGCGGTAGACGTCATCCAGGATCTGCGTCAGATCGCTGTTGATGCGTGCGTGCGTCAGGGCGATCTCCACGTTGGTCGCCGAGGGCTCGACGTACGCGCCGGACGCGTTCTGCACCTTCACGACGGGGAAGCCGGCGTTCATCGCATACGAGTACTCGACGTACGTGATCGCACCCTCGCCGTAATCCTGCTTCACGTATCCGGAGACGCCGAGCGAACCGCTCTGGGCCTTGGAGTTCGCGACGCGTGATGCCGGGAACTGCGATGTCATGCCGGTCGTCCACACGGAGGGGAACTGCGTCGTCATCCACTGGGTGAACTGGGCCGTCGAGCCGGATCCGTCGGACCGGACGACCGGAGTGATCGGCTTGCTCGGGAGCGCGAGGGTCGGGTTCAGACCGGCGATCGCGGGATCGTTCCAGTTGGTGATCTGACCCGTGAAGATCCGGGCGATCACCTCGCCGGAGAGCTGCAGATCGGTGACGCGCTTCCCGCTGATCTTCAGGTTGTACATGAACGAGGTACCACCGGCGACGATCGGAAGGTACGCGTATCCGCGCGGCGGCTTCTCCGGCGCCGAGCCGTCTTCGGGCGAGCTCTGGAAGGGGATCTCGCTCACGGCGAAGTCGACCGCCCCCTTGATGAAGTCGCTGCGGCCGGCCGATGAGCCGGTCCCGGAGAAGTTGACGGTCATGCCGTAGTTGCTCGCCACGTTGCGACGCCACTGGTCCAGTGCGTTCTGCGACCAGGTCGACCCGGATCCGGTGATGGCGACATAGGACTCGGCCTGCGCCGACAGTGCACCGCTGCCGGTCAGCGCGGCCACGAGGAGCGCCGCGAGGCCCAGTCGGAGCGATCGGTGGGTGGTGCGGCGGCTCACGGGATCTCCTGGGGACGATGCGGCGACTCGGTGGCCGCGTACTCGGGGACGGTGCGGGTGCGCACGATGCGCATGAGGTCTTCTCTGGACCGACGCGCGGCGCGTCGGCGCTGGCCGTCGGAGAGCTGCCCCGCCCCGCGGCCGCCGATCACCCGGGCGACGACGAAGAGGAGCAGGACCAGCAGGATCAGCACGGCCGCGGTGCCGAAACCACGCGCGACCATCGTCGGCTCCGGCGACTGGACGAAGTTGAAGACCTGCAGCGGGAGGGAGATCATCGGCCCCTCGAACGGATTCGTGTTCATCTCGGCGGTGACGCCGGAGGTCAGCAGCACGGGCGAGGTCTCGCCGATGCCGCGAGCGGTTCCGAGGATCACCGCGGTGGCGAGTCCGGAGCGGGACGTCGGAAGCACGACCCGCCACACCGTCCGCCAGCGCGACGAGCCGAGCGCGTAGGACGCCTCGCGCAGGTGATGGGGAACCAGGCGGAGGACGACGTCGGCCGAGCGGATGACGATCGGCAGCATCATGACGGTGATGGCGAGCGACGCGGCGAAGCCCGACCGCTGGTGCGTGACGAGAGTGATCACGGCGGCGTAGACGAACAGTCCCGCGACGATGGAGGGCAGGGCGGTCATGGCGTCGGAGATGGTGCGCACGAACCGTGCGAACCTGCCACCGACCTCGTTGAGGAACACCGCGGTCGCGATCCCCAACGGCACCGTGATGGCCAGCGCGATGGAGATCTGGATGAGCGTGCCGACGATCGCGTGGGCGATGCCGCCGACGTCCAGCGGGTCCAGCGGCCCGGCCAGCCGCATCGTCTCGGTGAAGAAGTTGACGTGGACGAGGGCCGGGATGCCGCGGAAGACGGTGTAGACCGTGACGAACACCAGAGCCGTCACCACGACGAATCCTGCGGTGTACAGCAGCGCGGTCATGACGCGGTCCGCCACCGTCAGCCGGCTCGAGCGCACCGAGACGAGGATGGCGTACGCGACGACGAACGCCAGGAACGCCACGACGGCCCAGCCGACCGCACCGGACATGGGCGTGAACCACCCGAACAGCAGCGTCGCGACGGCCCCGCCCGCCAGCAGCGCGCCGCCCAGGTCGAATCGGTCTTCCACGGAGATGCGTCCGGGCCGGCGACGCGTCGGACGCTGCTCGGGTGAGACGGCGTCGCCGGGCGGGGCGATGCGGGTGCGCGCGGGGGTCACGTCCACCGGGACGGCCACGGCGGCGGGTGCGAGGGGTTCGTCGATGAGGGTCATCAGGAGCTCTCCGCGCCGGATCTCGACCTCGCGACGATGGACGACGCCGTGAAGTTCACCACGAGGGTGATGAGGAACAGTGCCAACCCGGCGGCCATCAGCGCCGACAGGCCGAATTCACTCGCCTCGCCGTACCGCAGGGCGATGAGGGCCGAGACCGAGTTGGTGCCGGTCTTGAGCACTTCCCAGTTGATGGTGAAGATCGGCGAGATGATCAGGTAGACCGCGATGGTCTCGCCCAGCGCCCGGCCGAGTCCGAGCATCGTGCCCCCGATGATCCCGCCGCGGCCGAACGGGATCACGACGGTGCGGATCATGCCCCATCGGGTCGATCCGAGCGCCAGCGCCCCTTCGCGCTCTCCGACCGGAGCCTGCGAGAACGCCTCCCGCATGATCGAGGTCTGCGTGGGCAGAACCATGAGCGCCACCACGATGCCCGCGATGAACGCCGACGAGGTGAAGGCCGATGCATCCGTGGCGGGGGCACCGTCGACATCCGTGACGGCGAACAGGGGAATCCATCCGAAGTACGTCGAGATCCACCTCGACACGGGGATGACGTTCTCCTGGAGGAACTGCACGCCCCAGAGGCCGAAGACGACACTCGGGACCGCGGCCATGAGGTCGACGACCGTGATCATGGCGCGCTTGATCGTCTCGGGGAGGACCTCGCTGATCAGGAGAGCCGTGCCGAGGGCGAGGGGGAACGAGAAGGCGAGCGCGATGAGCGCGATCGTGACGGTGCCGAACAGCACCGCCGCGATGCCGAACTCTCCGGTCTCCGGCGACCACTCCTGCGTCCACAGGAACGAGAAGCCCGAGACGCTCAGCGCCTGACCTCCGCGCAGCGACAGGAAGATCCCGACCGCCAGCATGATCGCGACGGTCACCCCGCCGGCGGCGAAGCAGACCGCGCGGAAGATGCGGTCGGATGCCGGGGGTCGTGCGCGCAGGTCACGCCTCTGTTGGACGTGCTCCTGCGCGGCGATCATCTCGGTGAGCGCCTCGGTCATGTTCTCCCCACCTCCGCGGCCGTTGACGAGGCCCGCCGCGGTTCTCCCGTGATCTTGGAGTTCTCCGGTGAACGGGGCATCCCTCTTCGGTGAAGGAGAGGTGACGTCGCGGCGGGCGGCACATGACGCGTGATCACGGTGACTCGCTCACACGGGGCGACGGGGACGCCGTCGGCGTGGACGGCGGCGGTGTCGGCAGAGCGGTCGGCATCGGCGACGGCGGCACCACCGGCTCGGCGGGCGCCGGAGCGGGAGCAGACACCGAGAGCACGATGACGCTTCCCACGGGGGCCAGGACTCCCCCGGCAGGGTGCGAGCCCACCACGACGCCGTCCGTCCCGGTGGGCTCGGCCACGTCGAAACCCGCAGCCCGGAGCGCAGCCGCGGCGTCGCCGGCAGAAAGGCCGGACACCGTGGGGACGAGGTTGTCGCCCGAAGCGATGATCAACGTGACCGCCGTGCCCACGCTCCGCTCCACGCCCGCGGCCGGCTCCGTCCGCAGCACGATGCCCGCCGTCGCGCTGGCGTCCTCTTCGGCGACGGCGCCGACCACGAATCCCGCGGCACGGACGAGTGCCTCGGCGTCGGATCGCGTCCACCCGGCCACGGCCGGAACGGGGCTCGTCGCTCTGCGCGGCGGGTCGGCGATCGGCGACTCCGACACCGACGCACTCGCCGCGGGAGTCGGAGTCCCCGGGGCCTCCGCTTCCGGCGTCGCGAGCGACTGCGCGGTGCCGAGCACGGCCACCAGTCCCAGGGCAGAGACCCCGACGGCTGCGGCCGCCCACCAGCCCGACAGAGCGGATCTCACCCTTCGGGACGGCGCCGAGAGCGCGGACGACGGGAGTCCCGGGTCGGGTGCCGACGTCCGATACATCCGTGTGCGCGACGCCGCCGCGGTCGTCAGAACCCGGGTGACCTCATCGCTCATCGGCGCGGAGGCGCCACCGGCCGGCCCCTCGGGGAAACTATGAGATCCGGTGCGAGACGGCGACGCGGCGCGCATGGCCGCCGCATCCGGGTAGCGCTGTCGGGGGTCCGGATGCAGCGCGCGCACCAGCCAGTCGCGGACTGGCGCCGGAATCCCGGCGTCGTCGTCCGCGGTCGCCGACGCGGGGTCACCGGGCGGTCGCCCGACGAGGGCGTAGTGCAGGGTCGCCGCCACCTGGAAGACATCGCTGCGCTCATCGACGGGGTCGCCGCGCAGATGCTCGCGCGAGGCGAAGGGGACGCTGACGATCACGCCGGAGGCGACCTGTGCGGCACCGCTGAGGAGCACGTCGCCTCCGGCCCCCGAACGGCCCGTGATGTCGGCCACGCCGAAGTCGAGGAGGCGCACGCCGGCCTCGAGAAGCATCTCGTCGGCGGCGGGATCGAACATCACATTGGCCGGCGTGATGTCGCGGTGGACGATGCCCCGTGCGTGCGCGGCGGCGACGACCGAGAGGAGCGCGTCGCCGATCCGCAGGGCGGTGGCGGGTTGCAGCGGCCCGCCGCGTCGGACGGCGGTGCGG
>JACEFY010000107.1 GCA_016807485.1 Stenotrophomonas maltophilia
GACACGCGCACGAGCGCGGTGTCATCGCGGGCGGGTGCCGGGCTCGGCTGTCGCTCCTGCCCGGGCGGTGAGGCGGCGGGCTGCTCGGCTCCGTGTCACGGGCTCCGAGCATCGATGGCACCACTGTACGAGCGGGTGCCGCCTGTCCGCATCCGTGTGACGCGATATGACGGGACGGAGATATGCCGCCGTGCCGGGCCGGAGCGTAGCGTGGGAGTCATGGTCACCGTTCTTCCCTTCGGCTCCTGGCCCTCCCCGCTCTCCGCCGCGTGGGCGTCGAGTGCGGCGCCCCGACTCGACGGTGGGGCGATCGTCGGCGACGACGTGTGGTGGGGTGAATCCGTTCCCGCCGAAGGCGGCCGCACCACCGTGCGCCGGCGCCACGCCGACGGGCGCATCGAGGAGATGCTGCCGTCGCCGTGGAATGCGCGGTCACGCGTGCACGAGTACGGCGGCGGCTCGTGGACGGTCGGGGCGGGAGGGTTGCTGTTCTTCGTCGAGAAGTCCGATCAGCGCGTGTGGGCGGTCGGCCCCGGTGAGGCGCCGCGTCCACTGACCCCCGCTGCCGCCGACGTCCGCTACGGCGGCCTGCGCTGGCAGCACGGTGTGCTGCTGGCGGTGCAGGAGGTGCACGGCGCCGGTGCCGTGCCCGCCCGGGCGATCGTCGCGATCGGCACCGGCGAGGAGCCCGAGGTCACCGAACTCACGGCCGGGAGCACCTTCGTCGCGCAGCCGGCCCTCTCGCCGCGCGGCGACCGGCTCGCGTGGGTGGCGTGGGACCACCCGCACATGCCCTGGGACCGGACGGAGCTGCGGGTCGGACGGATCGAGGGCGGTACGGTCGCGGAGTGGACGGCCCTCACATCGGGCGAGACGGCGGCGCTGCAGCCCGAGTGGGTCGGCGAAGACGACCTGCGGTACCTCGATGATCCGACCGGGCGCTGGAACCTCTGGCAGGTGCGTCTGGATGCCGACCTCCCCCGCCGCGCTCTCGCACCGGCCGACGCCGACACGGGCGGCCCTCTGTGGGTGCTCGGCACCCGGTGGCACGCACCGCTTCCCGGCGGAGGCGCGGTGGCGGTGCGCACGGACGGGGCCGACGATCTCGTACGGATCTCGGCGGACGGCGAGATCACCCCCGTCGACGTGCCCGCGCGCTCCCGCCTGCTCATCGAAGACGTCGACGGCGAGCGCGTGCTCGTCTCCGGCGCGGCGCCGGGGACGGCGGGCCTCTGGCTCGTCGAGCCCGACGGCACGGCACGGCAGGTCGTCGGCGACCGGGCGGATGCCGGCATCCTGCCCTTCCTGCCGACCGGCCGCGCCGTGACGTTCCCCGGCGTGCACGGTCCGGTGCACGCCTTCGACTACGCGCCGAAGCACCCCGAGGTGCGCGCACCCGAGGGCGAGCGCCCGCCGTACGTCGTGCGCGTGCACGGTGGGCCGACCGCGCACGTAGCCGGCGTCGCCGACAGCAAGACCGCGTTCCTCACGAGCCGTGGCATCGGTGTGCTCGAAGTCAACTACGGCGGATCATCGGGCTATGGCCGCGCCTACCGCGACCGCCTGCGCGGCCAGTGGGGTGTCGTCGATGTCGACGACGTGGCAGCCGCCGCGACCGGGCTCGCGGACGACGGCCGGGCCGATCGCGCGCGCATCGCGATCGAAGGAGGATCGGCGGGCGGATGGACCGTGCTGGCCGCCCTCGTCGGTACCGACGTCTTCGGCGCCGGGATCTCCCGCTATGGCGTGGGCGATGCCCGCGCTCTCGCCACCGACACCCACGACTTCGAGGCGCGCTACCTCGACGGACTCATCGGGCCGCTCCCCGACGCCGAAGACCTCTACATCCAGCGCTCACCGCTCAGCCGCCCCGGAGGGTTCCGCGTGCCGCTGCTCCTGTTGCAGGGAGCGGAGGATGCCGTCGTCCCGCCCGCGCAGGCGGAGGCGATCCGCGCGGCGCTCTCGGCCCACGGTGTCCCGCACGCCTATGTCTTGTACGACGGCGAAGGGCACGGGTTCCGGCGGGCCGAGACGATCGTGCACGCGCTGGAGAGCGAACTCGCCTTCCTCGGGCAGGTGTTCGGCTTCGAGACCCCGGGTGTACCCCCGGTCGAGCTCACCGGCGGCCGCTGAGCGTTCCGAGACGTGCGAACGCGCGCGCTTCAGACCGCGAACGGCGCGAGTTCGGCCGCGAGCCGCTCGCCGACGTGCGCGTGCACCGCGGTGCCGCCTTCCTCGTGGGAGGTCGAGATGATGTGTCCGCCCTCGTGGACGGCGTTGACGAGGTCGCCGCGATCGTAGGGGACGAGCGCCCGCACTTCGATCGCCGGCAGGGGCAGAGCCTGCTCGATGACGGCGCGGAGGTCGTCGATTCCCTCACCGCTGCGAGACGAGACGAACAGGGCATCCGGTTCGAGCCCCCGAAGCACGAGGCGATCGTCGGCGTCGACGAGGTCGGCCTTGTTGAACACGACGATCTCGCGGGTAGACCGAGCACCGACATCGCCCATCACGTCGCGAACCGTGGCCAGCTGCGCGGCGGGATCGGGGTGGGAGGCATCGACGACGTGCACGAGCACATCGGCCTGCCCCACCTCTTCCAGCGTCGAGCGGAACGCCTCGACGAGCTGGTGCGGCAGGTTGCGGACGAATCCGACGGTGTCGGTGAGGGTGTAGACACGGCCATCGGCGGCCTCGGCGCGGCGCACGGTCGCATCGAGGGTCGCGAACAGCGCGTTCTCCACGAGCACACCGGCACTCGTCAGACGATTCAGCAGACTCGACTTTCCGGCGTTGGTGTAGCCGGCGATCGCGACCGAGGGGATCGTGTTGCGCTTGCGCTCGGAGCGCTTCGCCTCGCGGGCCGGGGCGAAGTCGCGCAGCTGGCGGCGCAGCTGGGCCATCTTCGTGCGGATGCGGCGCCGATCCAGCTCGATCTTCGTCTCGCCGGGACCGCGCGATCCCATTCCCGCGCCGCCGGCGCCGACCTGGCCACCGGCCTGCCGGCTCATCGACTCGCCCCAGCCGCGCAGACGCGGGAGGAGGTACTCGAGCTGGGCGAGCTCGACCTGCGCTTTGCCCTCGCGGCTCTTCGCGTGCTGACTGAAGATGTCGAGGATGACGGTGGTCCGGTCGATCACCTTGACCTTGACGACGTCCTCGAGCGCACGCCGCTGACTGGGAGCGAGCTCGGTGTCGGCGATCACGGTGTCGGCGCCCACCGCGGCGACGAGATCGCGGAGCTCCGCGGCTTTCCCGCGGCCGATGTAGGTGGCAGGGTCGGGATGCGGCCGCCGCTGCAGCACGCCGTCGAGCACAACGGCACCCGCGGTCTCGGCGAGCGCGGCGAGCTCGCGGATCGAGTTCTCGGCGTCGCTCTGCGAGCCCTGCGGGTAGACGCCCACGAGCACGACGTTCTCGAGCCGCAGCTGGCGGTATTCGACCTCGGTGACGTCTTCGAGCTCGGTGGAGAGCCCGGGCACACGGCGGAGGGCCGCGCGCTCCTCACGGTCCCACTGGTCGCCGTCGGTGTCCCCGTAGGAGACGGTCGACTCCGCCTGCAGGGCTTGAGCCGCTCCGAACACGTGCACACCCGAACGCGACTCCGCCCGTGCCAGCACACGGTCCACCGGATCCACCGGGTTCTCGTCGGCGCTGTCGGTGTGTGTCGTGTCGGTCATGCGGTCCTTTCGCGGGTCAGCCTTGCAGTCTACCTCCCGGAGCGGCGGTCGGACCGGGTACGCTCGCAGGATGGGGAGCGACCACTACTTCACCGCGTCCCCGTCCAGCGCCGAGAACCTCCGCCGCATCCATGTGACCCTTGCCGGGCGCACCGGCGAGGTCACCACCGCGGGCGGGATCTTCAGTCCCGATCACGTCGACGCCGGGACGGCGGTGCTGTTGGCGAACACTCCCCCGCCGCCGCCCGGCGGACATCTGCTCGACCTCGGGTGCGGCTGGGGACCCATCGCGTTGAGCGTGGCGCTCGCCTCCCCTCACGCCACGGTGTGGGCCGTCGACGTCAACGAGCGCGCGCTCGACCTCGTGCGCCGCAATGCCGAGGAATGGGCCGTCCCGAACGTGCGCGCCGTCCTCCCGGACGAGGTGCCGAGCGACGTGACGTTCCGCACGATCCGCTCGAACCCGCCGATCCGCGTCGGGAAGAACGAGCTCCACGGTCTGCTCGACAGCTGGATCCCCCGCCTCGACGAACGTAGTGACGCGTGGCTCGTCGTGCAGCGGAACCTGGGCTCCGATTCGCTGCAGCGGTGGCTCTCGGCGACCTTCGAGCACGGCTACAGCGTCAGCCGCACCGCGACCAGCAAGGGATTCCGCGTCCTGAAGGTGCGGCGGCACGGCACGCCCACGACCGGGACGATCGCCCTGCCCTGACGCCGGCTCGGGGGCGGCGACCCCTCAGGCGAGGGTGATCTCGCCGGAGAAGGCGAGGGATGCCGGCCCCGACAGCAGCACGTGCTCGCCGTCGTCGTGCCGTGACACGCGGACGCCGAGTCGCCCCCCGGGGACATCGACGCGCCAGCGGTCGGGCGCCGCGGGACCCGCCCAGAGGCGCACCGCCAACGCGGCCGCCGCGACGCCGGTGCCGCAGGAGAGCGTCTCACCGACGCCGCGCTCGAACACCCGCATCCGGATCGCGCCCATGCCGCCCTGCACCAGCGGATCGGCTGGCACGACGAATTCGACGTTCGCCCCGGACGGCGGTGCGGGTTCGAGCACGGGAAGAACGGTCAGGTCGAGCCCGTCGAGCTCCGCGGCGCTCGACAGCGCCACGACGACGTGCGGGTTGCCGACGTCGATCCCCTGCCCGGGCCGCGCGACGGGCAGGCCCTTCGCCCGGACGAGCGTGTCGTCCGGCTCGGCTCGCCAGACGCCGAGATCGACCTCGAAGCCGTCGTCCGAGCGGGTGAGGGTTTTGACTCCCGCGCGGGTGCCGATCTGCACCTTCGTGTCGCCGTCGAGCACGATCAGCCCGGCGCTGTGGAGATAGTGCACGAAGACGCGGATGCCGTTGCCGCACATCTCCGCGGCGGAGCCGTCGGCGTTGCGGTAGTCCATGAACCACTCGGCCTCCGGCATGGGCGCCCCTTCCGCCACCGCGGAGGACCGCACGACGCGGAGGATGCCGTCAGCCCCGATGCCGAAGCGCCGGTCGCACAGCGCCGCGACCTGCGCATCGCTGAGCTCGAGCTCACCGTCGGGGTCGGACACGATGACGAAGTCGTTGCCGGTGCCCTGGCCCTTGGTGAATGCGATGGTCTGCGGCATCCCCTCAGTTTAGAGTGCCGAGCGTGCCCGCCAGCCGATCGGTGTCGGCGGTGGGCTCGGTCCACACCAGGTCGGGGTACCGCCGGAACCACGAGACCTGGCGGCGCGCATAGCGTCGTGTGAGCGCCTGGGTCTCGGCGATGGCTTCGGGCTGGGACAGCGTGCCGTCGAGCTGCGCGAGCGCCTGCGCATAGCCGATGGCGCGGGGTGCCGTGAGGCCCTCTTCGAGCCCGCGGGCACGCAGCGCGCGCACTTCGCCGAGGAGGCCCTGCCCCCACATCCGTTCGACCCGGGCGTCGAGCCGCGGCACGAGGTCGGCGCGTTCGACGTGCACCCCGATCAGGGTCGTCGGGGTGTGCCAGAGCACGGGAGCGCCGGGCAGGGCGGCGCCGTGCGTCGGTCCGCCCTGGTCGAGCACCTCGAGCGCGCGCACCACGCGCCGGACGTTGCGCGGATCGATGCGGTCGGCCGTCGCCGGGTCGGCGGCGCGGAGACGGGCGAAGAGCGCACCGGCGCCGTCCCGTTCGAGCTCGGCTTCCAGCCGTGCCCGGAGTTCGTCGTCGTGCGGCGGGAAGCGGAAGTCGAAGACCACGCTCGAGACGTAGAGGCCCGACCCGCCCACGAGGACGGCATCGCCACCGCGCGCGAAGACGCCGGTGATGGCCTCCCGCGCCGCCGCCTGGTACCACGCGACGGCTGCTTCGTCGGTGACCTCGAGCGCGTCGAACAGGTGATGCGGGATCCCGCGACGCTCGGCTTCCGGCAGCTTGGCCGTGCCGATGTCCATGCCCCGATACAGCTGCATCGCGTCGGCGTTGACGATCTCGGCCGGCCGACCGCGCCGTGCCAGCGCCCCGGCCAGCCGCAGAGACAGATCGGTCTTGCCGGTGCCGGTGGCCCCGACCACCGCCCACAGCCGCGGTGCGGTTCGGGCGGCGACCGGATCGCTCACGCGCCGGACGGGCGCAACGTCGGGATGCCGAGGCCCACCGCGCGCGGGCCGCCGTCGGTGCCTGCCGGAACCGGCACGCCGCATGATTCGGCCTGCGTGCGGTCCCACGCGTCACCGGCGCGCGTGCGGCGCACGCTGAGCGGGGCACCGTCGGGGCTGTCGGCCAGGAGATAGAACGGGGCGGCGTGGGAGACGACGACCGACACGATGTCGCCGGGGCGCGGGCGCTCGCTCGCGACGGGCAGCTCGAAGTGCACCAGCCGGTTGTCTTCGGCGCGGCCCGTGAGACGGTGCGTCGCGGCATCCTTCTTGCCTTCGCCGGTCGAGACGAGCACGTGCACCTCGCGGCCGACCTGCTTCTGGTTCTCCTCGAGGCTGATGCGGTCCTGGAGGGCCGCGAGGCGCTCGAAGCGCTCCTGGACGACCGCTTTCGGCACCTGGTCGGGCATGGTGGCCGCCGGTGTGCCCTCGCGGATGGAGTACTGGAAGGTGAACGCGCTCGCGAAACGGGCCTGCTCGACCACCCGCATGGTGTCTTCGAAGTCCGCGTCGGTCTCGCCGGGGAAGCCGACGATGATGTCGGTCGTGATCGCGGCGTTCGGGATGCGCTCCCGCACGCGGTCGAGGATCCCGAGGAACCTGTCGCTCCGGTACGAGCGCCGCATCGCCTTCAGGATGCGGTCGGAGCCGGACTGCAGCGGCATGTGGAGCTGGGGCATGACCTGGGGGGTGTCGGCCATGGCGTCGATCACGTCGTCGGTGAAGGCGGCGGGGTGCGGGCTCGTGAAGCGGATGCGCTCGAGGCCGGGGATCTCCCCCGCCGCGCGCAACAGCTTGCCGAACGCCTGACGGTCACCGAACTCGACGCCGTAGCTGTTGACGTTCTGCCCCAGGAGCGTCACCTCGATCGCCCCGTCGTCGACGAGCAGCTTGATCTCGCTGAGGATGTCGCCGGGGCGACGGTCTTTCTCCTTGCCGCGCAGGCTGGGGACGATGCAGAACGTGCAGGTGTTGTTGCACCCGACCGAGATCGACACCCATCCGCTGTACACCGAGTCGCGCTTGGTCGGCAGCGTCGAGGGGAACACGTCGAGCG